>JBILEX010000006.1:0-13910 GCA_044351895.1 Candidatus Planktophila sp. | reverse complement strand
TATTCCAATTTCACGCGCCAAAATCAGGATAGTGATCCACCATGGAAATCTGCCTAGAATTGAAAGAGAAATCATCGCTGAACCAATAAGTGCTTTATCCGCAACTGGATCGAGGAACTTTCCAAGTTCGCTGACTTGGTTAGTTGCGCGCGCTAAATGTCCATCGAGTAGATCAGACATTCCTAATACAAAGTAGATACACCATGCAATTATCTGCCAGGTTGAATCATCTCCGCCATTTTTGAAGATAGCGTAAACACCAAACGGGATAAGAACAATTCGGGCAATCGTGATTGCATTCGGTGAGAAATACTTTTTCATAGCGGTTCTGCAATCAGGTCCGCGCCGAGTGACTGTGTGATAACTCCATCCACATATTCTCCAACTTTAAATGAGGTTCCGACAAATGATGTTGTTCCATCGACCTCAGGACCTTGATGGGCGGCGCGGCCCTCTTGGTTCTCTTCATCCTCAATTAATACTCGCACCTGTTCGCCGATGCGAGTAGCAGCCCGAAGAGTAACCATCTCATCAGCTAAAGATGACAGGGATTGGACCCGTTCTGCAATCACTTCTTCATCAACTTTGTCAGAAAGATCTAGCGCCTCGGTCTTATCTTCATCTGAATATCCAAAAACACCGATCGCATCAAGTTGGGCTTGTGTAATGAACTCTGACAAAAGATTGAAATCATCTTCGGTCTCGCCAGGAAATCCGACAATAAAATTCGATCGAATTCCTGCCTCTGGTGAGAGAGCGCGAATCTGGGTGATCAGATGCAAGAACTTTTCACTGTCCCCAAAACGTCGCATCCTTCTTAACAGAGTAGGGCTCACATGCTGGAAAGAGAGATCAAAGTACGGAGCAACTTTATCGGTCGAAATCATCGCTTGAAGAAGTGATGGACGCATCTCTGCTGGTTGCAAGTAAGAGAGACGTACTCGCTCTACACCTGGAATCTCTCCGAACTCATGGAGAATCTTCTCCATCAGCATTAGGTCGCCCAGATCTTTTCCATACGAGGTTGTATTTTCGCTAACGAGAAAAAGTTCACTCACACCGTTCTGGGCAAGCCATTCGGCTTCTTTCAAAACCTCGGTAGGCCTGCGCGAGACAAAAGATCCTCTGAAGTATGGAATTGCGCAGAATGAACATCGTCGATCGCAGCCAGATGCAATTTTGAGCGGTGCCCATGGCGCATCACCCAACCGCTTACGAAAGAGTGACCCGCCCGCACCTAGAGAGGATTCGTAGCTTTCATCTCGAGCCTTTGCGCGCTCAACTGGAGCGATCGGTAAAAGTGAGCGACGATCTCTCGGAGTATGTGAGACGTGACTCTGCCCTGAAATTATTGATTGTAAACGCGCTGAAATATCTTGATAATCATCAAATCCTAGAATCGCATCTGCTTCAGGTAATGCTTCGGCCAACTCTTTTCCATAACGCTCAGCCATGCAGCCAACAGCAACTACTGCGCGAGTAACTCCGTGGCCTTTGAGAGAGTTAGCCTCAAGAAGGGCATCTACCGAGTCTTTCTTGGCCGATTCGATAAAGCCACATGTATTAACAACAGCGACCTCAGCGTTTTCAACATCTGAAACTAAGGTCCAACCATCGGCTTCAAGTCGGCCGGCTAACTCTTCGGAGTCGACATCATTTCGGGCGCAACCCATTGTCACTATTGCAACTGTCCGACTCATTTGTCACATAGTACAGTGTGCGACCTTAGTTGGCTCTAAAAGTCTTACGTATTTCCTGATTTCGCTCACCTAATGGCTCTAATTTCTCACCATTGAGTGTCAGATCTAGATCACCTGCGTTACCTAAGTAGATTGATATCGAATTCTCATCTACAAAAGATTTAGATTCGCCCTGGAAGAGCGGTCCTTTATAAACACTGACTCCCCCAATAACTACATCAATGTTTGAATTTCCACGTGTAGCTGCGATGGTCAAGGACACCTGCCCATCAATAGCGGTTGCAGTAGCTAACGGGGATGCAGTTGGGCTCTGTGAAGAAGTTGGTGATGGATCGGATGTGGGCGCTTGAGAAGATTCGATCTCCTCTTCAACTATTGAGGTTGAGGCAGGTTCTGAATCGATAGCGCTAATGGCAAATTGAGCAACTCCAATGAGGACAACAATAGAAAGTGAAGCGCCAACGAGAACTTTCCAAGACAACTTTCGGTTTTCGCTACGAATTGCCGCTGCATTGTTATCAACGAGTTGCGAATGAATTGACCGAGAATCAACGGAATGTTCTGCGTCATACATCGCGAGTAACTCTTGTGCATTAGATCCTGTTATCTGGGAGATATTTCTAATGTGTCCTCGTGCATATGTATCGCCACCGCAAGGAAGAAAATCATTTGATTCCATCGCCTTAATCAGGCCGGGACGAAGATTTACAATGTGTGCGAGTTCGTCAATGCTAAAGCCCGCGTCTTCGCGTGCTTTCTGCAAGAACTCACCTAAAGTCATATGACCAACATTCTGAGATTTTGGGGGTGATTAGCCACGTCCCGATCAAATTGTAGGGTGAGCCTGACCATTCAGACTAGCCTGCGTCGGGTGATATTTTAGGGGACAGGGTGAGATCAGTAATCGCGGAGCGTAGCTAAAACCGATTCCAGTTCATCGGCCTTGACCATTACTACTCGTGCTTTTGAACCTTCTGAAGGTCCAACAATTCCACGCGATTCCATCAAATCCATCAATCTGCCAGCCTTTGCAAAACCAACGCGCAGTTTTCTTTGCAACATTGAAGTAGAACCAAACTGTGTACCGACTACCAATTCAACTGCTTGGCAGAGTAAATCAAGATCATCACCGATCTCTTTATCAATCTGTTTAGTAGAAGCAGGTGGTGCAGTTACATCTTCACGATATCGCGGAGAGAGTTGTTTCTTCACATGACCAACAATTGCTTCAATCTCTCGCTCTGAAATATAGGCACCCTGAATTCGGATTGCACGAGATGCTCCCATTGGAATGAATAGACCATCGCCTTGTCCAACAAGTTTCTCCGCCCCAGGGCTATCGAGAATTACTCGGCTATCGGCAAGGGAGGATGTCGCAAAAGAAAGCCGCGATGGGACGTTGGCTTTAATCAGACCGGTCACGACGTCAACGCTGGGACGTTGCGTTGCAAGTACTAAGTGAATACCAGCAGAACGCGCCAATTGAGTAATGCGAACAACAGACTCTTCAACTTCACGAGCAGCAACCATCATCAAATCTGCTAACTCATCGATAATCACCAGTAAATATGGGTAAGGCTCAACAACTCGATCACTGCCTTCTGGTGGCTTTACCTTGCCCGCACGGACGGCCTTATTGAAATCATCAATATGTCTAAACCCAAATGTTGCAAGGTCTTCGTATCGAAGATCCATCTCACGGACGACCCATGTGAGTGCATCCGCTGCCTTCTTTGGATTAGTAATAATTGGCGTAATCAGATGTGGAATGCCTTCATATGCAGTGAGCTCTACTCGTTTTGGATCAATAAGTACAAGGCGTACTTCATCTGGAGTGGCGCGCATTAATATCGATGAAATCATCGCGTTGATCATTGATGATTTTCCGGCACCTGTTGCGCCCGCGACAAGTAGATGTGGCATCTTCGCTAAATTTGCACAGACAAAGTTACCTTCAACATCTTTTCCAAGTGCTACCAACATCGGATGGTGGTCTTGGCCAGCAACCGATGAACGCATTACATCGCCTAAAGCTACGATTTCACGGTCAGCATTTGGAATCTCAATGCCCACAGCAGACTTTCCAGGAATCGGAGAGAGGATGCGGACATCACTACTTGCCACAGCGTAAGAAATATTCTTAGCAAGAGCGGTAATCCGTTCAACTTTGACCGCATTACCTAATTCAACCTCATAGCGCGTAACAGTTGGTCCACGCATAAAGCCAGTTACTACGGCATCTATCTCAAATTGCTTAAAGACTTCGGTAAGTGAGGCCACCACGATGTCATTTGCCTTGCTCTTACTCTTTGCCGCCGGTCCAGTTCGCAATAAATCCTGAGGTGGAAGTTCGTAAGTTGAGTCTCCGGTTAGAAGAAGTTGTTCAATACGTTTTGCGACTCCCCCGCCCATTCCTTGAGGAGAAACAGGCACTGATGGCCTAGGAGTCTCAACGGTAAATTCCTGGTCAAACTCTTCTTCGTCGATTGGTTCATCTTCTTCTGGATCTGGATTCCAACCAACTACTGGTGTATCAAATGGTGGCGTATCCGTGATTTCGAATTCTTCCTCTTCCTTACGCTCAGGTCTCTTAGCCCAAACCCATGAAAAGAGCGCCGAAACTTTAGCGAGTACCGCCGAGAAAGGAGTTGCAGTAGTAATCAACACGCCAAAGATAAAGAGCATGATCAGGAATGGTTGAGCCAATACCTCAGTCATAAGTCTTTCTAGTGGAAGTGCAACTCCGTAACCAAGAAGACCTCCGCCGTTACGCATTTCGGTTGCGCCATCTACTGGGGCGGCAAATCCGGATACAAAGTGGATGAAGCCAGTGCTTGAAATCAAAAGGAGCAGAACTCCGATAATAATTCGACCTAGAGATTTACTATCGTCTGGTTTCCTGAAGATACGAAAAGCAAAATATCCAAGAATGATTGGCGCGAAGAATCCAATTTTTCCAAATGCGCCGTAGAAAATAGCGTAAAGAATATCGCTCAAAATACTTTGAGATTTAAACCATGTTCCGACTAAGGAAGCGAGAGCAAGAAGGAGGACGATGAGCCCTGCGCCATCGCGACGATGGGCCGGATCGAGATCTTTCGCCCCGCGAGCTAAGAAGCGCACCGAGGATCCGAGGGCTTTGGCTAGAGCTGACCACGTAGCGCTGATGGCGCGACCTATGACTGCAAGGAAGGATGAACCTTGCTTTGTGCGAGTCTTTTTCTTGGCCACACCTTTTATATTATCAGTTAGACCTCAACAACTACGGGAACAATCATCGGACGGCGCCGATGTTTTTGTCCAACCCAATTTCCAATAGTCCGTCGCACCACCTGCTGCAGTTGGTGGGTTCCATCTATTCCATCAGCAACAGCGCGAGCTAAGGCTTTCTCAATCTCTTTCTTGACTTCATCGAATAGAGCTTCATCTTCATTAAATCCTCGAGCATGAATATCTGGGCCAGAAATGATCTTTCCGCTCTGTGCTTCAACGACAACAAAGACTGAGATAAATCCTTCTTCACCCAGAATACGTCGATCCTTAAGAGAAGATTCGGTGATATCTCCAATGCTCTGCCCATCGACATAGACAAATCCACACGGCACTGAGCCCACTACTTCAGCAACGTGATCAATGAGATCGACAACAATTCCATTCTCAATAATAAATGCGTTTTCACGAGGCACGCCTGATTCGATTGCAAGCTGAGCATTTGCTTTGAGATGTCTCCACTCTCCATGCACAGGTAGCGCGTATTTAGGCTTAACGATGTTGTAGCAGTAAAGAAGTTCTCCGGCAGCTGCGTGGCCAGAGACGTGCACCATCGCATTGGCTTTGTGAACGACCTTCGCGCCAAAACGCGTGAGCTCGTTAATCACGCGAAAGACGGAGTTTTCATTACCTGGAATCAGCGATGATGCAAGAATTACAGTGTCACCATCTCCTACACGAATCTGATGATCACCATTAGCCATACGAGATAGCGCAGCCATCGGTTCACCCTGTGATCCGGTGCATATCAATACAACATTATCTCCGTAGGTTTCAAGATCCTTAGAATCTAAAACCATATTCGGCGGCACGGTGAGGTAGCCCATCTCCTGTGCGATTTTCATATTGCGAACCATGGATCGACCGATAAAGACAACTTTTCGACCATGCTCTGCTGCAACATCAATTACTTGTTGAACGCGGTGTACATGAGAAGAAAACGATGCAACGATCACTCGCCGTTTGGTTGAAGCAATCACTCGATTAAGGGCAGGCATGATTTCCCGCTCTGAAGGGGTAAATCCAGGAACATCTGCATTTGTTGAATCGACGAGGAAGATATCGACGCCTTCTTCACCCATTCTGGCAAAGGTGCGCAGATCAGTAAGTCGCCCATCAAGTGGCAGTTGATCCATCTTGAAATCACCTGTGTGGAGGACTCGGCCCGCATCGGTGCGAATTGATATTGCAAGCGCATCTGGTATCGAGTGATTTACGGCGACAAACTCGAGTTCAAATGGCCCGATATCTTCAGTCATACCTTCACGAACCTCGCGAGTAAGTGCGGTGATTCGATGCTCCTTAAGTTTTGCTGTAATCAGAGCGAGAGTTAATGGAGAACCATATAAAGGAATGTCTCCACGTTCGCGAAGTAGGTATGGAACAGCGCCGATATGGTCTTCATGGCCATGTGTGAGAACTATGGCGATCACATCATCTAGGCGATCACGAATATATGAAAAATCAGGAAGAATTAAATCAATTCCTGGCTGGTTATCCTCAGGAAAGAGAACTCCACAATCAACAACAAGTAGCTTGCCCTTACATTCGTAAACGGTCATATTGCGACCGATTTCAGCGATGCCACCGAGTGCAACGATACGCATTCCGCCAGTTGGAAGTTTTGGCGGAGTTCCTAAATTGGGATGTGGATTCGTCATATCAAATTACGCTAGCCAAGCTGCACGCCACCGGCGATAAGATCTTCGCGCAAGGTAGCGATCTGAGCTGGTGTTGCATCTACAAGAGGAAGTCGCGTTGTGCCACCAGGCAGACCCATCAGATTCATCGCTGCCTTGGTCAAAATTGCGCCTTGAGTTTTAAATGTTCCCTTAAATACTGGGATGAGTTTCTGGTGAATCTCGAGTGCACGGGCGGTATCCCCCGCAAACCACGCATTGAGCATCTCTTTAAGTTCATTACCCACTGTGTGGCCACAGACGGAGACAAAGCCAACCGCGCCAATCGATAAGAATGGCAGGTTAAGAATGTCATCCCCTGAGTAGACCGGAATTCCGCAACGAGCGATTACCTCTGAAGTTGCAGCGAGATTTCCCTTTGCATCTTTAAGTGCAACAATATTTGGCAACTCGAAGAGACGAACAATTGTGTCGCTCTCAATCTCCACGCCAGTTCGACCAGGAATGTCGTACATCATGATTGGAAGTTCTGTAGCGCTAGCAACAGCCTTAAAGTGTGCTTCGATTCCTGCCTGCGGTGGCTTGTTGTAATAAGGAGTCACGATAAGAAGACCATCTGCGCCGGCATCAGCAGAACGCTTTGCTTGTTCAACTGTGTACGAAGTTTCGTTATCGCCCGCACCCGAGAGAACCTTTACTCGCGAACCCACTGTGCTCTTTACAACTTTGATGATCTCAAGCTTTTCAGAAGACTTTGTAGTCGGTGCTTCACCTGTTGTTCCATTAACCGCAATGGCATCATGTCCATGATCAGCTAAATGATTTGCGAGAGTAGCAACGCCATCCCAATCAATGGAACCGTCCTTGGCAAATGGGGTAATCATTGCCGTGATAAGACGACCAAAAGGTGCTTGCGTACTCATCTGCACACCTTATCGTGCCAATGCGCGCCTTTCAATAATCCTTGCGACTCGCGCAGATCTAAGGTGCGATTCGGCCAGACTTTTCAAATGCTCCGTATGTGAGAGGCATTAATTTGGCGAATTCTGCCTCCATTTTTTCTGCAACCATTTCGATCTCTCGTTGTGGATAGCTTGGAAAATGTGAGCCCTCACGCGCTGTGCGAAGTGAGAGGAAATTCATCAATGCGCGTGCATTCATCGTCACATACATAGATGAGTAAGTTGCAACAGGCAGAACTACGCGAGCAACTTCACGCGCTACACCTGCTTCAAGCATTTTTTGGTAACTCTCATAAGCGACTACATATGCTTCTTTCATCGCACTTACAGAGATTTCAAATTGCTCTGGAGTTCCATCTTCAAATGTGTATGCACCGGTTTTTCCAACCTGAACTAATTTGCGTTCTTTAGATGGGATGTAGAAAACAGGCTTAAGTTCGCGATAGCGGCCACTCTCTTCATTGTATGAGGCGATGCGATGGCGCATAAATTCGCGAAATACAAATATCGGAGCAGAGATAAAGAAAGTCATGGATGTGTGCTCAAATGGTGATCCGTGGCGTTCGCGTGCTAAGTAATTGATAAGTCCTGCTGAACGATTTGGATCTTCGCCAATCTCATCCATTGATTGCTCACCCGCAGTTGAAACACGAGCTGCCCAGATAACATCGGCATCACTTGCACTTGATTTAATCAATTCAACGGTGACATCGTCACGAAAGATCACTTGTTCGGCCATAGTCGCACCATACCTAGCCGTCAGTTCCCTATCTCGGATATCTACGGCAGAATGCACCCGTGTCTAAAGTGAACCGTGCCACCTTCGCTCAATCATTGAGCGTCTCCCTACCCGTGGGGGCTTATGGCATCGCCTTTGGCGCGGCAAGTGTTGCCGCAGGTTTTTCTGTTCTTCAGAGTTGCCTCATCTCACTCCTGACTTTCTCCGGAGCATCTCAGTTTGCACTCGTCGGCGTCATGGGTTCTGGTGGGACAGCGTTGAGTGCAACAGCAACGGCCTCACTTCTCGGAACTCGAAACCTGCTCTATGGATTACAGATGGCCCCTGTTCTGCGCACTCGGCGATTAAAGAAAGTCATTGCCGCTCAACTCACAATTGATGAGTCAACAGGTGTCGCCATTTCGCTCGAGAAAAGTGGGCGCGAAAGTATGCGTCAAGGGTTTTGGTATACCGGAATCGGTGTATACATCTTCTGGAACCTCTTCACTCTGCTTGGAGCACTTGGTGCCCAAGCAATGGGCGATCCCGCTGCATTCGGATTAGATGCCGCCGTTCCAGCAGCTTTCTTAGGTTTAGTGTGGCCGCGCTTAACGGGTAAAACTGAACGCCTGCTAGCTATCTCTGCTGTCGCACTCGCTCTTATTGCCACACCATATGTCCCTGCTGGCGTTCCGATTATTTCAACCGCTGCCTTGGCAGTTATCTTCGGCTTGCGAGGTCGAGTATGGAGATAACTATGGATGCACTCTGGATCGGGCTTATCGCAACAAGTGTTATCGCCTTTTTTCTTAAATACTTAGGGCATAGCGTTCCGGAGAAGTGGCTCAGTCATCCCCGCGTCACAAAGATCAATGGGCTTATTCCCATCGCGCTCTTGAGCGCATTAGTCGCAGTTCAGACTTTTACAAATGGAAAATCACTTGTTGTAGATCAGAGACTTGCGGGCCTTGCAGTTGCTGTAATTGCGTTGATACTTAAAGCGCCATTTGCAATCGTTGTCTTGAGCGCTGCAGCCACATCAGCTGGCCTCTATCACCTGCAATAGATCTAGATGATATTGAGTGATTGCAGCTTTGCCTTAAGGTCATTATCTGAAGGCTCAGTCAGGTGAGTGCCATCGCTAAAGACGATCACAGGAATTGATTGCGCGCCGCCATTAATCTCGACAACTTTAGCTGCAGCCGTTGGATCATTCTCAACATCAACGAGTGTGTATTCGACACCTAGTTCTGCAAGCAGACGCTTTGAACGACGGCAATCCCCACACCATTCTGCGGAATACATTGTGATAGCTGACATTGTCTTCTCCTCTACATAAAGTGCTCAAGGCCGAATGTGACTCCAGGCCGTGAGATGACGCTGCGAATACCTAGTAATACTCCTGGCATAAATCCTGCCCTATCGAGTGAGTCATGGCGAATTGAAAGTGTTTCACCCAATCCACCGAATAGCACTTCTTGATGAGCAACCAATCCACGAAGACGAACTGAATGAACAGGAACATCTCCAACAAGTGCTCCACGAGCACCATCGAGAGAAGTTGATGTGGCATCAGGCATCGCAGGTAGTTGCGCATCTTTGCGTGCCGCTGAGATAAGTCCTGCAGTACGGGATGCGGTTCCTGATGGTGCATCGACCTTGTTTGGGTGGTGGAGTTCAATGATTTCCGCAGATTCAAAGTACTTGGCAGCCTTGGCGGCAAATTCCATCATGAGTACTGCACCTATTGCGAAGTTAGGAGCAATAAGAACCCCAACTTCAGGATGTGCAGATGAGAGCGACTTCAACTTCGCCATGCGCGCATCATCAAATCCAGTTGTTCCAACGACTGCATGAATTTTGTGCGAGATAAGAAATTCTAGGTTTGCCATGACAGAGTCTGGAGTGGTGAAATCAACGACTACTTGAGCACCCGATGAGATGAGTTGATCGAGAGAATCACCCAAATCTAGCGCAGCAACAAGTTGCAGATCTGCTGCTGATTCAACAGCTGCAACAACCTCTGCGCCCATACGACCGCGAGCTCCGAGAATTCCTACTTTGATCATCGGCTACTCCCCTTCGCTAAGACTTTCTCAAAAACACTTTCACTCTTGAATGGACCCACTAGGGCAAGGGTAGGCGTTTTAGTCAGAAACTCGCTAGCGACTTTTCGAACATCCTCATGGGAAACTCCGGCAATCTCCTTCAGAATCTCATCAAAGCCCATCACTTGACCATAGACAATCTCATTTTTGCCGATTCGTGACATGCGAGAACCGCTATCTTCCTGGCTCAAAACTAGAGATCCACGGACAGCGCCCTTGGCTCTTTCAATTTCCTCGTGCGTCATACCATGTTCTGCCACATCGGTAAGGACCTCACGGATGATTTCAATTACTTCAATTGCTTTACTCGGATTACATCCTGCGTAGAAACCAATCTGTCCAGATCCTGCAAATTGTTGCGCATAGGCGTAGACAGAGTAGGCAAGACCGCGCTTCTCGCGAATCTCTTGGAATAGTCGTGAAGACATTCCACCACCGAGAGCTGAAGCAAGAATTCCCATGGCAAAACGACGATCATCATGCCGGGCAACTCCCTCCATGCCGTAAAACATATGTGCCTGCTCAGTCTTACGTGTCATAAGGCCAACTGGAGTCTGCTTAGCTTTGCGAATACTTTCATTGCCGCGAATTTGAGGTGATCCCTTTACATCAAGGAATCCATCAGCGCTGAGCGCACGCTCGACCATTTCAACTACTTTTTTATGTTTGATATTGCCTGCTACTGCAACGACGAGATCCTGTGGGAGGTAGCGTTTCTTGTAATAGTTAAAGACAGAGTTGCGGGACATTGATTTTATTGAATCTACAGTCCCAAGAATTGGACGTCCTAGTTGTGTGTCACCGTAATAAGTCTCGGCATAGAGATCGTGGACGAGATCACTTGGATCGTCATCGCGCATAGCAATCTCTTCTAGTACAACTTTGCGTTCAGCATCAACATCTAGCGCGCTGACAATCGAAGAAGTAATCAGATCGCTGACAACATCAATTGCCATTGGCAGATCAGTATCAATTACACGTGCGTAAAAGCAGGTGTACTCCTTACTGGTAAAGGCATTCATCTCACCGCCAACGGCTTCAATGGATGATGAAATTTCAAGTGCGCTGCGACGAGTTGTACCTTTAAAGAGAAGATGCTCTAGAAAGTGAGAAGCCCCAGCAACTGCCGGGGTTTCATCACGTGAACCTACATTGACCCAAATTCCCACAGCGGCACTTCGTACCGACGGAACTTCTTCCGTGACGATACGAAGGCCACTTGCGTGAACGAATCTCTTTACAGACATTGGCCGCTTTTTATTCAGCTGCCGGTGTTGAACCGTCTTCTAGGACTGGAACGAGTGAGAGCTTGCCCTTTGGATCAATCTCACCGATCTCAACCTGAATCTTGTCTCCTACCTTCATTACTTCTTCAAGGTTCTCAATTCGCTTTCCGCCATGCATCTTGCGAATCTGTGAAACGTGAAGCAAGCCATCCTTGCCAGGCATCAATGAAATAAACGCACCGAATGCAGCAAGCTTGACGACGGTACCGAGGTAACGCTCACCAACTTCTGGCATCTGTGGATTTGCAATCGCATTGATCTGTGCGCGAGCAGCTTCTGCTGAAGGTCCATCGACTGCACCGATATAGATTGTTCCATCATCTTCGATAGAGATATCTGCACCAGTCTCATCTTGGATCTGATTGATGATCTTGCCCTTAGGCCCGATAACCGCACCGATCTGATCGACAGGAATCTTGACCGAGATGATTCGAGGAGCAAATGGGCTCATCTCATCCGGTGAATCGATCGCTTCGTTCATGACATCAAGGATGGCAAGACGAGCTTCCTTAGCTTGTAGTAGTGCACCAGAAAGTACAGATGCTGGGATTCCATCGAGCTTTGTATCGAGTTGAAGGGCTGTGATGAAATCTTTTGTTCCAGCAACCTTGAAATCCATATCTCCGAATGCATCCTCTGCACCCAAGATATCTGTGATGGCAACATATTCAACCTTGCCGTCAACATCATCTGAGATCAGACCCATTGCAATACCTGCAACTGGTGCCTTCAAAGGAACTCCGGCCTGCAACATTGAAAGAGTTGATGCACAGACAGAACCCATTGAGGTTGATCCATTTGAACCAAGTGCTTCAGAGACCTGACGAATTGCGTAAGGGAACTCTTCGCGAGTTGGAAGTACAGGAATAAGTGCACGCTCTGCCAGTGCTCCGTGTCCGATTTCACGACGCTTTGGCGTACCTACGCGACCGGTCTCACCAGTTGAATATGGTGGGAAGTTGTAGTTATGCATGTAGCGCTTGTGATTTTCTGGATTAAGAGTGTCGAGCTGCTGCTCCATCTTAAGCATGTTGAGAGTTGTGATTCCAAGAATCTGTGTCTCACCGCGCTCGAAGATTGCAGAACCGTGAACACGAGGAATAACTTCAACTTCTGCAGAGAGCGCGCGAATATCGCGAAGTCCACGTCCATCGATACGAATCTTGTCGCGCAGAACACGCTGGCGAACTAACTTCTTTGTGAGTGAGCGAAACGCTGCAGGGATTTCCTTCTCGCGGCCTTCAAAGGCTGCAGAGACTGACTCCTTAGTTGACGCTGAAATCTCATCAATCTTTGTTTCGCGCTCTTGCTTTCCAACGATTGTAAGAGCCTTAGCAAGATCATCCTTTGCAGCCTTTTCAACAGCAGCAAATACATCATCTTGGTAGTCAAGGAAGACTGGGAATTCAGCTGTTGGCTTTGCAGCAACTGCAGCCAACTTGCTCTGTGCTTCACAGAGAATGCGAATAAATGGCTTAGCCGCATCAAGTCCAGCAGATACAACTTCTTCTGTAGGAGTTGGTCCACCATTTTTGATGAGTTCAATTGTCTTTGATGTGGCCTCTGCTTCAACCATCATGATTGCAACATCATCGGCGGTAACGCGACCTGCAACGACCATATCGAATACTGCATTCTCAACCTGTGAATGGTTAGGGAATGCAACCCACTGTCCATCAATCAAAGCAACGCGAACGCCGCCGATTGGGCCAGAGAATGGGAGTCCTGCAAGCTGTGTTGACATTGATGCTGCGTTGATCGCAATCACGTCATACATGTGATCTGGATCAAGAGCCATCACGGTCACAACGATCTGAACTTCATTGCGAAGACCCTTGATAAATGATGGGCGCAATGGGCGGTCGATCAAACGGCATGTAAGGATCGCATCTTCTGATGGACGACCTTCACGACGAAAGAATGAACCTGGAATCTTTCCAACTGCGTACATCTTCTCTTCAACATCTACAGTTAAAGGAAAGAAGTCGAATTGATCTTTTGGTGTCTTCGATGCTGTTGTGGCTGAGAAGATCATTGTCTGATCATCTAGATACACAGCGGCAGCTCCTGCTGCCTGCTTTGCAAGTCGCCCTGTTTCAAAGCGAATCTCGCGCTTACCAAATTTTCCGTTATCAATAACGGCTACTGCTGTCTTAACGTCTTGACCCTCCATGGGTCTCTCCATTTCTACAGCGCCCGCAGCGAGGTAGGAATGTATCTTCGATC
>JBILEX010000097.1:0-4095 GCA_044351895.1 Candidatus Planktophila sp. | reverse complement strand
TGGCTCACCGAGAAGTGCAAATCCTGGTGCGCGACGCTTTGATGATGAGAGAGCTAAGTTTCCAAGCCCACCATGTCCGCCTTGGGCTGCCATAAACGTTGTACCAATTCCGACTAAATCTGCAAGAAGATTTCCTTCTGTATCGTAGACAACAGTTCCATTTGGAACAGGCAAGATGAGATCTTCGCCGTAGTGACCATCTTTGCGATCACCATAACCCTGATGACCAGAGGTGGCTTTGCGATGAGGTGAATGGTGAAAATCCAACAACGTTGTAACGCTCGAATCAACTACGAGAATGACGTCTCCACCGCGTCCGCCGTTGCCTCCATCAGGACCACCAAGTGGTTTGAATTTCTCGCGCTTTACTGAAACGCAACCGTCTCCACCATTACCTGCGGTGGCGAAAAGGGTTACACGATCGACAAATGTAGTCATCGTCTCTCCCCTTTCCTTAACTGTTAACTTCGTTGAAATTTTCTAAGCAATAAAAAAGCGGACACGCATAGATGCGGCCCGCTCTTTTAAGAGAAACCTTTTTACGCTACCGGAACTACATTCACTACACGGCGTCCGCGAGCGCGACCGAATTCAACAGCTCCTGCAGCGAGTGCAAAAAGTGTGTCGTCCTTACCGCGTCCTACGTTCTTGCCTGGGTGAAAGTGTGTACCGCGCTGGCGGACCAAGATCTCGCCTGCGTTAACTTCTTGTCCACCGAAGCGCTTGATGCCAAGGTACTGTGGATTGGAATCGCGACCGTTTCGTGTCGAGGAGACACCCTTCTTACTTGCCATTTATTGCGCCCCTTTTACTTAACGCCGCTGATAGCGGTGATCTTGACTCGAGTGTGTTGTGCACGAAAACCTTGACGACGGCGGTAACCGGTCTTGTTCATGTAACGAAGGATGTCGATCTTTGGACCCTTCACTTCGTCAATAACTTCGCCAGTCACCTTTACAGATGCGAGCGCCTTTGGATCTGTAGTAACGGTTGTACCGTCAACGACGAGAACAGCTGGGAAAGAAACAGTTGATCCTGCAGCAGAGTCGATGCGATCGACTGTGATGGTCTCGCCAACAGTTACCTTCTCCTGGCGTCCGCCAGCCTTCACGATTGCGTACACGTTATTACTCCAGTTCAGTTAAGCCTTGCTGCGGGCTTGGAGGCTCACATCGGGCAGGGGTCTAGGGTACGGAGTTCGTACGCCTAGGGTCAAATCGGCGGTGAAATCGGGCTTTTATGCTCCAGGTGTGATGATCCCTGATGAGGCTGCACGGCGACGGCGACGGCCCTTAGGGGCTGTGGCGACTTCGCTTTCGCTCTCAGTTGGAGTCTCATCGTTGAGGACCTCACGGAACTCATGTTCTGTAGCTGACTCTTCTTCAACATCTGGATGATGCGCTGTCTGTGAATTGACCTGAGGTGTTGGAGCTTTGATCTTCACTGGATCCATATGAATATGAATTCCGCGTCCAGAACATGCATCACAAGTAGTCGAGAATGCTTCGATCAATCCTTGTCCTACACGCTTACGCGTCATCTGAACTAATCCAAGTGATGTCACTTCTGCAACTTGATGCTTGGTGCGATCGCGACCAAGACATTCAATAAGTCGGCGCAAAACTGCTTCACGGTTAGATTCAAGAACCATATCGATGAAGTCGATCACGATAATTCCACCTAAGTCACGAAGACGAAGTTGACGTGCAATTTCTTCTGCGGCTTCGAGGTTGTTTTTAGTAACCGTCTCTTCGAGGTTTCCACCCTTACCGATGAATTTACCGGTGTTCACATCGATAACAATCATCGCTTCGGTGCGATCGATAACAAGAGAACCACCTGATGGTAGGTAGACCTTGCGATCAAATGCCTTCGCGAGCTGTTCTTCGACTCGGTAATCCGCAAAGAGATCACCAGTGCCTGTGTACTTTTCAATCTTTGTTACTAGCTCGGGTGCGATAGAACCGAGGTACTCGTTGATCTCGTTGTATGCCTCGTCACCTTGAATGATGAGTGTGCGGAAATCTTCATTGAAGATATCGCGGATTACGCGCACCGCTAGATCTGGCTCTGAGAGCAAGACAGCTGGTGCATGGAAATTTGGATTCTCGGACTTGGCGTAAATGTCATCCCATTGCGCCTTGAGTCGTGCAACATCATTGGTGAGCTCTTCTTCAGAAACTCCCTCGGCAGCTGTACGTACGATTACGCCAGCTTCTTCTGGAATAAGGTTCTTTAAGATCGCCTTCAAACGTGTTCGTTCAGATTCAGGAAGACGCTTTGAAATTCCGCTCATGCCGCCACCAGGAACGTAGACAACGTAACGTCCTGGAAGTGAAATTTGAGAAGTCAGGCGTGCACCCTTTTGTCCGATTGGATCCTTGGTTACCTGCACAAGTACTGGCTGGCCAGTCTTTAGGACCATCTCAATTTTGCGTGGTGATGATTCAGAAATTCCTGCAGCATCCCAATTAACTTCACCGGCATAGAGAACAGCGTTACGTCCCTTACCAATATCAACGAATGCAGCTTCCATTGAAGGAAGAACGTTCTGGACGCGACCAAGGTAGACGTTTCCGACGTAAGAGACGTTGGCATTACGGTTGACGTAATGCTCAACCATGACCTTATCTTCGATCACGCCAATCTGAATGCGATCACCGATTTGGCGAACAACCATTTCGCGATCAACATTTTCGCGACGTGCTAAGAATTCACCATCTGTGATTACTGTTCCACGACGACGGTATGGCTCGCGGTAGTCACCGCGTGAATCGCCACGATCGCGATCACGACCACGGTCACGATTGCGGTCACGATTGCGAGTTCCGCGTTCAGTGCGCTCTGCGCGATTTGGCCGCTCACGTACTTCGCGAACCTTGACGACAGTTACAACGCCATCTTCATCAATAGTTTCTCCAGGAGTGACATCTTCTCCTGCTGCACGGCGACGGCGACGGCGACGATGTGTCGTGCCATCTGCTGAATCGGCCGAAGATCCATCTTCTGATCCTTCTGCGGAATCTTCCTGTGAATCTACATCTGATCCTTCGGCACTTTCGCCTTGTGGGCGACGACGACCACGTCCACCACGACGGCGACGGCGATTGCGATTGCGCGGATCTGAATCGCTTTCATCACCTGCAGCGTTACCTGCTGGAGCGGAATCTTCTGTAGCAACTTTTACATCACCACTAGCTGCCTTAGCCCGACGAGGCGCTTTCGCTGGAGCATCAGTTGCTTCTGCTGCTTGAAAAACTGGGACCGGAATTGCAGCAGCGCGCTTGCGCGTCTTTGGTGCTGCTTCGGTATCGACTGCGGGTGCTGCGACAGATACATCTGTCGTTTCGCTACCTGCTTTGGCCTTACTTTTTTTAACCGCACGCTTGCGCGGTGACTTTGGCTCGATTGCCATCACTGTTAAATCCTCTGCGCCATTACTTATGTATTGGCTTGCTCTGGCTCAAGTCTCCTTGAGCAAATTCTTCTATCGATCCCACTGTGGGTTCGATACCCAAAACTTCCTACTTAAAACCAACTAAATTTAATGAGTCCGCCGCTGGCGCGATTTCAATCGCTAGCCGCGCTGAACTGTTGCCCAATTATGGCAGATCAACGGCCAATAATCCTAAATTAGGGGTAATCAGCCTCAATCAGCCGCGTTGGCGAGCGTAAACATTCTGCAGAAGGCCAAATCCGATGAGATTGGCAAACATGCTTGATCCTCCATAAGAAAGGAATGGCAGCGGCACGCCCGTCATCGGCATCAGCCCCAAAGTCATACCAATATTTTCAAAGGTCTGGAATGCAAACCACGAGAGAACTCCAACGCAGACCAGTCGACCAAAGGCATCGGTCGATCTTCGCGCAATTGCAAATGCCCTCATAAATATCGTGAGATATAAGAGCAGAATAAAACCACTTCCAAGAAAACCTAGCTGCTCGCCGGCAACGGTAAAGATAAAGTCTGTCTGCTGCGCTGGTACAAAACGACCATTTGTTTGAGGGCCATCAAATAAACCAGTGCCTAAGAATCCTCCAGAGCCAACGGTAATGCGTGCCTGCCTGAGTTGATATCCGGCACCTTGTGCATCT
>JBILEX010000096.1:0-4136 GCA_044351895.1 Candidatus Planktophila sp. | reverse complement strand
GGCGGGCCGGTGAAGGTATTTCCATCTGATGTGAAGAACGATCCACGATATCTGCAAGCACCACGCTCACTCGGTGAGTCAGTGATCGTTGAAGGATTCACAATTAAAGTAACGCAATCCGATGCGTCGGGGGATACGGTCGAGATTACAAAGTAGCGGTGAGTGGAATCTTGAAACGTGATTCCACCTTTGAATTTTCTACGCCAATACTCCACTCAGAGGTAAAGGTGTCAAAGAGAAGTGAGCCCAACCCTGAATCTGAATTAGATTCAATAAGAGAACCATTATTTGAAATGCTTATTGTTATCTGATCTGCGATGACTTCCAGCACTACTCGAATCTCTGTCGCCTGACCGTGGCGAACCGCGTTGACGACAGATTCTTCAATGATTTGCGCTGCATGTGTTCCAGACTCACCGGTCTTATCAATTTCTGGGGAAATCAGAGATTGAATACGCACAATGCCAGACCATGAAGAGAAAAACTCGACAATTCGCTCCGACGGAGTTTTCTCTGCACTCGGTGAATATGGATGAGCCAGAGCCTGAAGTTTTTGATTAATTAGACGAAGCATCTCTGGCGTGAACTGGGGGGATTCGCTCTCGGCTGACTTAAGGAGCAATAACTTGCAGCCAAGGAGCTGAGAATGAACTTCAGCGTGTAGGTACTGCGCGTAATTGAGCGAATCAACCGATGCTTGCTGACTTAATGGTGCGGTGTAGGGACTCTGGCTCGCAAGTTCACTGCGAATCAAACTGATTGCAGTCTTTCCTTCCTGGATAAGTTGTAGAGCCACTACAGCAAGAAGGCAAAAGAGCGATAAGAAGAAATAGAGAAGGAAGTTCTGTCGAATCGAATCTTCTAAGAGCGTGTCTCCAAAAGGTGAGAAGAGTTCAAGGGTTGTGTTTAGAGGAAAAACAAAGAAGAAGAGGAAAGCAAAAAAAGCACGATTCTTACGGAAGTTTGTTGCATGTCCAAATTGAGGCGATCTATGCGACCACAACCATGCCAGTGCGACAAATAAATTGAAGGTAAAAACTATATAAATCGCCTGTAGAAACCCACTCGCAAGCGTGGAGTACTTAAAGTAGAAAGGAATAGCAAAGAAGGAAACACCCAATACTGGAATCAAACGTTTGGAGAGCGCGGATCGGAGTACCGAACGAAATCCACCGGGTACTGGTACAAGTTCACCCTTACGCCACTCAGAGTGGCTCAACGGTCTTACGTGGTTTCGAATCAGCAGGTCAATCTCGCGCGCCTGCTCTTGAAGGCTCTGTCGGGTCACTGTCGCACCGGCAGCCAAGGTTAACTTCTTCTGAATTTCAATGATCTTCTCGATAAGTCCATTCTGTGATTGCGCCAATTGTGATTGCGCTAAGTCTGTCTTTTGAAGCATCGACTCTTCGAGAACGCCCTTGATATCCGCCCTCACAGTGATTCTAAAGAAGTCCACAATCGCAAAGATGGAGAAGAAATAGAAAAGCACTATCGCAGAGTTCAGAATCTCTACGTAAAGGGGGAGTTGAAGATCAATCCGAAAGAGAGGTTCCAGAATTGCGATTGTAAATCCGCGGGTAACGGCCATTAACCCCAAGAGTGGAAACTGAATCTTCAGCGCCCGCGCCTCTTGGCCATAAACGATAAATGGCAACATTGAGAGATGAGCTAGGCAGAGAATCAGAATCCAGCGGAAGAGTTCAGATTGATTGAAGCTACTGTGGGAAGTGGTGAGAAAGCTTGCCAGGATTGTGAAGGGCGCTGACCATAAGAATGCAGAGTAGGTGAGTTTCTTCGCCGGTAGCGCCTTGACGATTTCAGTTAACTCGCGGATCAGCGTGTTATTACGCAGAGACATCGGTCATGCTTTCCAATATAGAAATCGACTCATCCAGTAAATCAGATGCTTCTCGCAACACCGCTTCGATATCTAGCGACCTCTGCCCAATCTCTTCTGAGGTCTCCAAAAGATTCATAGCCAACGAAACGCTACCTAGTTTGCCTAAAAGTGTTCCGTAACGGATCTCGAGCATTCTCTCGTCGCTAACCTCTTTCTCACTTGTTCGTCGATCAAACTCTGCCAGAAGCTTTCGGCTTCGCTCGAAGTGAATATCTTTTTGTTCGGCATTCATCGCAATCAAACTAGCGATGATTGATGCTATGTACACGCCATAAATTGTCTTGGCACCGGAATAAAAGGGGTTATACGGATCATTCAAATCAAAGCCAACGTATGGTTGTATGAAAGTCCAGAAAACTTGGATAGCAAAAGCTAGAAAAAAGAATATGAAACGAAGTGAAAGGTGCCTTTGTACGAAGCTCTTTTTGTAAAACCTAGCGAGTACAAACAATCCGATACCAATAAAGACAGCACCAGTTAAGCCTGCGATTACCCCGGGAATCCCGTTCCTTGGGAACTGTCCGGTAACTGCTCCAAGAACGATAACAAAAAAGGAGAGGAGTACAGATATGTGGCGAGGCAATACTTCCGAAAACAGAGAAACCTCATTATTTCGCAATTTCCAAGAGTCCAGTGGTTCACTCACTTTGGAGAGCTGCAAATTGATTCGCTTATCTAGAATTCTTTTAAGCTCTTGAGATTGATCCTGGAGCCTAACTATGTGACTCCTTAAGTGAGCATATGTCACCTGATCCTCAAGTGTGGAAAGCACGGTTGAGATTTTCTTTACTTCAGGCCTGACCAGCGTTGCATACACGGTAGTTGCATTCTGGTAACTCTCATCTTCCGAGAGCGTTAGCCCCTTCGAATCGCTCAGAAGAAGGGCCTCAAGATTGTTAAACGCTCGGTTCTCTTCTCGCAATCGGCCGATTGTTCCCAAGAAGTAGGCGGTCAATGCAAGCGCTGCGCCTATATACAACGTTGGCATCGCGGTGCGTTCGAATATCCACCAATCAGATGCAAAAGCGAACTTCGCATACGTTGCCGTAGAGATTCCGTACACCACTCCCGCTGAGTACCAGATGAGTATGCATCTCAAGATTGGTACAGGCTTTTGTACTCGCTTTCTCAAGATGGTTGCCTGCAACGTAAAGACATAGAGGAAGGTAACGAAGTACCCGGCGCTGGTGATCAGAAATGCTTGGTAGAGATCCCCATCTGGATCAAAAGTTAATTCGCGTTCAATAGAGACTAAAACTCCAAATGGAACGGTGAGAAGAAAACCAATAAACGAAATTGACCATCTGCCGGTGGCTACAAGCTTAAAATTCTCCCAACCATCTCTCATTTAACAAGCTCTCACTTAATCGTGACTTTGCCCTGCTGCCACATCCTCACTGCCAAAATTCGTGGGTTGAAATCTTCGTCAGACTTAATTCCAAGGCTCGCAAAGGTGCGCTGCAATAAAGTTTCAGCCGCACGCAAAGATGTTCCACGGTGTCGTGCAATCGCAGCATTTGTATATCCCTCTGCCAACAGCAAGAGAATCTCACCCTGTACCGCGCTAATCACAATCCGATCACCCTCTACAGTGGGCTGCACCGGTGTACTCGACGTCCGCGAGATCGATTCCTCGACAGCGGTAATGAGTTCAGAGATCGAACCAAGTTCAGACTTCACCAAATATGTAACGCTACTTGGGATAGGCCGAGCATTTGGAATCGCCAAGATAGGGGAAGCGTGAGATGTAAGTACAACCTTGCCGACCCAGGGGTGATTTTCTTCGATGTAGTGAAGTAGATCCGCACCACTCGGTGCTGTGAGCCCAAAATTTAAGTCTGTAACCACTGCGTGAGGGTCGAATGAATCAATTTTCTCAATCGCATCTGAAACACTCTTTGCGATTTCAACTTGGAAGTCTGCGCCTTCCAGGACGTCGCGCAAAAGGTTGAGGGTGAACTCCTCGTCTTCAGCGATGAGAATGCGGGCTGTAAACGATTTAGACACGATTTACCCACTGGTCTTGTCCGGACATGTGCCCACCTTAAGGGGATCACCCCAACATCACCTATAGGTGACTGGTCGGTTTTTACCTCTTAGCCACTGCCTTCTTAGCCACTGCCTTCTTAGCCACTGCCTTCTTAGCCACTGCCTTCTTAGCCACTGCCTTCTTAGCCACTGCCTTCTTAGCCACTGCCTTCTTAGCCACTGCCTTCTTAGCCACTGCCTTCTTAGC
>JBILEX010000095.1:0-4175 GCA_044351895.1 Candidatus Planktophila sp. | reverse complement strand
GGACCAATTTATTTCATATGCTGATCGTGGCGATCGGTTTAGTGATGCAGTGCGAAAGGCTTTGAGATGAGTAACGCAGTGGCGAAGAAAAAGTTGCAGAATCCTGCAACTCCATTTTATGGCTTAGTTGTTTCAGCAGGGCTGATCTCGATTATCGGACTTATCATGGTTTTTTCCGCCTCCTCGATCTACTCGCTCGACACTAAGGGTTCATCGGTGGCAATTTTTATTCGTCAACTAGTTTTCTTGATCATCTCTATTCCAATGGCAATTTTTCTCTCCCGCCTATCCCTTGAACGCTGGAAACTACTGGCTAGATTTGGGTTGGTAATTTCAATCTTTCTTCTTCTCATTGTGCGTGTTCCTGGAATTGGTAAGTCTGTCAATGGAAACCAGAACTGGATCTCGCTCAAAGTTGTGGATGTTCAGCCGAGTGAGCTTGCTAAATTTTTACTAATTTTATGGGCTTCTCAGTTGTTAGCATCTCGACTTAACGCTGGTTTTATCCGAGTCAATGTACTGGCTCTAATCGCACCAGGATTTATTGTCGCAAGCGCACTTGTCATGTGGGGTCGAGATTTAGGTACCGCGTCGGTGCTGATGGCGATTCTTGGCGGATTACTCTTTGTCTCTGGAATTCCATTGCGTCTTGTCGGAACTCTCACAGCCACTGCGGCGATGGCCATCGGCTTCTTTATTGCAACGACTCAATATCGCGCAGCTCGCTGGAGTGTCTTTTTGAATCCATTCGATCCAGCGCAATATAAAAATGAGGGATGGCAACCCGCCCATAGCCTCTTAGGACTGGCTAGTGGTGGAATTTTTGGTGTTGGTCTTGGTGGAAGTAGACAGAAGTGGGGCAATCTTCCGGAAGCTCATACAGACTTTATCTTTGCTGTGATCGGTGAGGAACTCGGTCTACTTGGAACACTTTTCATTTTGGCGCTATTAGGAACTCTAATCTATTGCTCGTTACGAATTGCAATGCGATCTTCAGATTCATTTACACGCTTCGCATGTGCAGGCCTTGCTACTTGGATTGCGATTCAAACCGTTCTCAACATTGGGTCTGCCGTAAGTCTGCTTCCTGTCGTTGGTGTTACCTTGCCGCTACTTTCATACGGTGGCTCCGCTCTTGTCGCTACCTATCTGGGTATCGCCTTCATCGCTTCAAGTGCACTGCGAGACCCTGAAATCAATTCAGAAGTGCGAAATTTTGTCGCACAAAGGCTGCATCGATAGATGAAATCTCGAAAAATTGTTTTTGCCGGTGGGGGAACTGCCGGCCATATTCAGCCAGCACTGGCGGTTGCTCGAATGTGGAGGCAGACGCACCCACAAGATCAGATAGTTTTTTTGGGAACTTCATCTGGACTTGAGACCAGACTTGTTCCTGAAGCTGGTTTTGATCTTCAGTTGATCACACGTGTTCGTGTGCCGCGCTCACTTTCACTAGGACTACTCAAAGTTCCCAATTCACTGCGCCGAGCGATGAGTGAGTCAAAGAGCATTCTTAAGGGTGCTGATCTCCTGATTGGCTTTGGTGGTTACGTCTGCGCCCCCGCCTATTTAGCGGCAGGTTCTCTCAAAGTTCCGATCGTGATTCATGAGGCGAATGCAAAACCCGGATGGGCAAATCGAATTGGTGCACGGTACACAGATGCTCTAGCAGTGGGAATTCCAGTCACTAGTGGGCCATTCGCAAAAGCTCTCATCACTGGACTACCCCTTCGCAACGACATCGCCTCGTTGTTGGCAACCAATCGCACGGCGACTCAAAGAACTTGGAGTGAGTTCAGGGATCAGGCAAAGAAGGATCTAGGAATCGAAGCGAAGCAGAAAGTAATTTTGGTCCTTGGTGGTTCGCAAGGTTCAACGGCAATCAATAATGTAATTGAAAACTTTCGAAAGCTGATTAAGGACCGAAACATCAGTGTCGTCCACTCGGTGGGAGCGTCAAATTCACTTCCAAATGGCGATGATCAATATAAAGTGTTTTCGTACATTGAGAATATGGCAAGTACTTATCTTGCCTCTGATTTGATTATCGCGCGCAGCGGTGCAATAACCTGCTCTGAGGTCAGGGCACTTGGCAAATATGCGCTTTTCATACCGTTGCCGATCGGCAACGGAGAGCAATCAGTTAATGCTGATCTTCTCGTAGAGATGGGTCGTGCGCGAGTTCTTGATCAGAAGTTGTTCACTCCAAGTTGGCTAATCGATAACATGGACTCTATGTTGGCGATGAGTGATGAGTTGAGTGATCTCCCTGACTTTGCTGATCTAGAGGCAGCGGCAAAAATATTTGCCTTGGCAGAGCATAAGCTTTCTGGTGACGAAAGATAGATGATGAATCACACGACGCTAGACCAATGGAAAGATAAGCGAATTCATTTCATTGGAATTGCCGGCGCAGGAATGAGCGGGTTGGCAAGGATTGCACTTTCTCACGGTCTATCTATTTCTGGCAGTGATTCCAAGGATTCATCTGTGGTGTTAGCGCTACGCGCATTGGGTGCAGAAGTACATATTGGGCACGATGCTATTCATCTTGATGGTGCAGATATCGTCGTCTTCTCAAATGCAATAAGTGCAAGCAATCCTGAGATCAAGCGCTCCCAAGAATTAGGAGTTCCGTTACTCACGCGAGCACAAGCGCTGGCGATTCTTATGTCAGCGAGCAAGAGTATTGCTGTGGCAGGTACCCACGGTAAGACAACTACTTCATCGATGCTCACTGTTGCACTTCAGGCGTGTGGGATCGATCCATCTTTTGCAATCGGAGGGACTCTTACTGCCTCAGGATCAAATGCGCACCGCGGCACTGGGGATTACTTCGTCGCCGAAGCTGATGAATCTGATGGCTCTTTCTTGGAGTACCGCCCTTTTAGTGCAATCGTGACTAACGTGGAGCATGATCACGTCGATTTCTTTGCAACAAAAGAGTCAGTAATGAATATCTTCACCGAGTTTGCCCAATCGATTAGCCCGCAAGGGTTTTTTATCTACTGCAAGGACGATGCTGGTGCTGTTGAGATTGCAGCAACTGAGTTTTTAGCAACCAAAGTGTCTTATGGCCAAGATGAAGGCGCAGATCTCCTGATCGACTCAATTAAACTATTGCCAGGAGGATCAACTGCTCGGGCGCTGTGGAAGGGCAGAGCAGTCGGAACCATAGAGTTACAGGTTCCAGGTCATCATAATTTACTCAATGCAGCTGCCGCACTAGCGATGGGACTTTCAATTGGCCAACCTGCGGCGGCACTCCTGGAAGGTTTAGCGTCATTCCAAGGCGCTGGTCGGAGATTTGAACTCAAAGCTAGCGTTGCTGGAATTCGAGTTATCGACGACTACGGCCATCATCCAACTGAAATCGACGTCACATTGACTGCAGCTCGTCGTTACGCCGGTGATGGGCGCGTACTCGTGATATTTCAACCTCATCGCTACTCCAGGACGCAAGCATTTCTGGATCAATTTGCCAGCTCTCTTGATCTCGCAGACCTCACAATTCTTTTGGAGATTTACCCAGCAAGCGAAAAACCCATAGCAGGGGTGAGTGCGTCATTAATTGCGCAGAAGATGGAGCGCGGAAGGTTTATTCCAAACTTTCTTGAAGCATCAGAGGAGATAATCTCGATGGCAAAGCCTGGAGATGTAATTCTCACATTAGGTGCCGGAGATGTGAACTCCTTGGCACCAATCATTGCCCAAGGGCTAGAGCGACGATTCGAAACTTTGCCCCCTCAGTAATGTCACTTCGTACTCGAAAATTGATATCGCCTCCAATGGTGATCATTGTCGTACTTCTCAGTGGTTTGGCATATCTCTTGGGTTGGTCCTCGATATTTAGCGTCAAGAGTGTGGAAATCTCAGGCGCTCCCACGGCAGCAGTGCAAGTTGAGATAGAAAAGAAGAGTCAGATTGAACTAGGTCAAAAGTTAGCGCGCGTAAATCCACAGTCAGTTTCTAGAAAAATTGAAAAATTGCCGTGGATAGATGATGTGACAATTTCAAGAAATTGGCTAAATGGAGTAGTCGCAATCGAAATCAGGTCTCGGCAACCGTTAGCGCTCTTTAATTCGGATCAAGTTCCGGGACAGACTATTGATGCAGAAGGTCAACTCTTCTCTCTACCAGGATTCAATACTTCAACTCTGCCCGTCATATCTGCA
>JBILEX010000094.1:0-4200 GCA_044351895.1 Candidatus Planktophila sp. | reverse complement strand
TCATCTGACTTCTCTGGCAACCTGATCCCAGCCGATACAACAGTATGGATGCGTTTGAAGTGAGCACCTTCTTTGATGAAATTGGGGGAGAGGCTTTCTTTACAGAGCTCGTTTCAGGTTTCTACGCACGAGTTGCAACAGACCCGATTTTGCGCCCCATGTATCCCGAAAGCGATATGAAAGGTGCTGCTTGGCGTTTGCAAAAATTCCTTGAGCAATACTGGGGCGGCCCTTCAACGTATTCAGAAGAGCGTGGGCATCCTCGCCTTCGCATGCGTCACGCAGGTTTTCATATCGATCTCGCGGCACGGGATGCTTGGCTCTCTTGCATGATGGCGGCAATTGATGATCTAGAGATGCAAGAGATCCATCGTAATCAATTAGTGAGCTATGTTGAGATGGCTGCTCATTCGATGGTCAACCAACCTTCTTAACTTATTTCTTTGAGGCGTTACCCAAGGTAAGAATTTCACCGTTACGGATATACCAAAGCGTTCCATCATCTGCGCGCACGGTGGTGATGCGAAGTCCCACGCGCTCAACAACACCCTGAATCGTTAAGACATCAATGCGATCGCCAACACCGTACTGATCTTCAATCAACATAAATATTCCAGAGAGAATGTCACGAACCAGCGTTTGTGCGCCAAGACCAACAGCAACTCCAACAATTCCAGCGGATGCAATCACTGGGCCTAAGTTAAATCCAAATTCTCCTAAGACCATTGCAGCTGCAACGATCCATACGACGGCATTAAGAATCGAGGTGAGTACAGATCCAATAGTGCGGGCGCGCTCTGCTTGTCTGTGAGCGGTTCCCGGCCCTGGACGGAGATCAACGGTTGCCAGACGGTTTACCGCCCTTGTAATGGCTCTATGCCCCAGTGATTGCGCGATGACAGCCCCAGCCAAGACGGCGATGATGCGAAGCGGGGCGCCGCTTAACCATTCCAATGCGCTCTGAATCTGATCATTCATAGACCAAAGGTACTTCACGAGGCAATAAAGGATGCAAGAAATTAACCTTGAAATACGATGAAGTTGGGTCAATAAGGTGCAAGATAAGCCAATCGGCGCGAGCCACGCGCCTGACACAACTGGAGCAGTCATGTCGCGAAGCCTTGTGCTTAACGCAACGTATGAACCTCTCGGCGTTGTACCTAACCGCCGTGCGCTGATCCTTGTGCTTAATTCACGGGCAACAATGGTTGAGTCATCTGGCGAAATATTGCATTTTGCATCTGGTCAATTAGAACTCCCATCAGTTGTGCGACTCAATAAATTTATTCGAATTCCATATCGTCATGCAGTTCCACTTTCTCGTCGCGCAATCTTTGCTCGCGATGGTGGGCGTTGTGTTTACTGTGGGGCTAATGCAACATCGATTGATCATGTAATTCCACGTTCTCGTGGTGGCGGACATAGTTGGGAAAATGTTGTCTCTGCCTGCCACAAGTGCAATCACGTGAAGGCAGATAAGCCGCTCAAAGAATTGGGATGGAGACTCAGATCACTCCCACGCGAACCAGTTGGTGCAGCTTGGCGAATTCTTGGCACAGGTCGTACAGATCCGCAATGGATTCCTTACTTGGAACCATTCGGTGTGGCTGCAGCGACAGCCTAACTTCACTTACACTTACGCCATGATTCATATGATCGCATCCGCACTGAACATGAACTATGGCGAGGGTGGCGAAATGCCTGGTGAGCCGCTGACGGCAGTGCAAACATTTCTCTACTTTGTCGCAACACCAGTCGGACTTTTTCTTCTCATTTCAGTTTTAGTTCTCGCAGGAACACGCGAGAAAAAGAAAACAGAGCCTGGCAAGAAGCCAAGCTCTGTTATCGATTCAATCGACTAACTTTTACTTATCTGCAGCACGCGCCTTAAGTGCGCGAGACATTGCATCTCGTCCTTCAGTGATTGCACGACGTAGAGCATTTGATGCATCTTTGCCGGTCACGTTAAGCCAATGTTCTGCCTTTGCTAACGTCTCAGGAGTGATTACCCATGATGGGAAGAGAAGGTTCGCTGTAGTTTCAGCGATTTCATAACCCTTGGTCTCCCAGACCTTTAACATCGAGTCAAAGTATGGATCGACGAACTCTGTAAGCAGTTCGTGATGGATATTCTCGTTAAATCCAAGGCAGGTATATGAGTGGATTGTGTTCGAGAGCTCATCTGTTGTAACTGAATGGAATGCCTTTGCCTTTGCTTCCTTAGTTGGCATTGATGCATAGGCACGTGCGGTGTACTGCTTACCGTGTGCTGTCTGATCCTTTGCAGACTCAGCCTCGATATCTGTTGGTCCAAATACTCCGCGCTTAACTCCGCAGATAAAGATGTACCAGCGGATTTCAGCATCGATCACAAGACCGTTGATTGAGCCATCGAGAATTGCCTTGATGCGATCTGACTGTGCTGGCGTAAATGCAAAGTTCGCAAAGGCGCGAGCAAATGCCATCTGGTGGTCACTTCCTGGCGCAGCTGCATCTAGGAGCGCTTCCACAGATTGTGCAAGATGGGCACGAAGTGAATCGCGCTTTGCAGGATCTGCATATGCCCAGACGGCGGTATCGATTTGCATCAAGGTTGCCGAGACAATCGAGATATCTGATTCACTCTTGAGTGCATTCAATGCAATCGTGACGTAATCAGTTGCTGAAAGCTCGCCATCGCGGCATGAATCCCAGAGTGATGCCCAGATAAGGCCGCGCGCAAGTGAATCATCCAAACCACCGAGGTGACTCTTCATCGTGGCAAGTGATCGATCATCAAAGCGCAACTTGGCATATGTCTGATCTTTATCGTTGATCAGCACCAAGTCAGCAACCTTTTCGCCAGCAAGTGCTGTGACTGGAGTTAACTCACCAGCAACGTCGAGTTCAACGCTAGTGCGACGAGTGAGTTTGTCGCCAGCAATATCAAAGAGACCAACGTGCAAACGATGTGGGCGCAATTCTTTTGATCCCACAGGCATTGTTGGTGCCTCTTGTTTGATAGAGATTGACTTGTAATTTGCTCCATCAATTTCAATGACTGGACGAAGTGTGTTCACACCTGCTGTGCGCAACCATGTTGAAACCCAAGGTGTGAGATCGCGACCAGATGCTGCCTCAAGTTGATCGATAAGGTCTTTCAGCGTTGTGTTTCCAAAGGCATGCTTTGAGAAGTAGAGGCGAAGTCCCTTTATGAAGTTATCGCGGCCTACATGTGCCACGAGCTGCTGCAAGACTGATGCACCCTTGGCGTATGAGATTCCGTCGAAGTTTGTGCGTACCGCATCGAGATCTTCCATATCAGTGGCGATCGGATGTGTTGTGGTCATCTGATCCACGCGATATGCCCAGTTCTTGCGTAGTGAGTTGAACTCTGTCCAAGCGTTCTTGTACTTAGTTGATTCAGAAACTGAAACGTAGGAAGCCCATTCAGCAAAAGATTCGTTAAGCCATAGGTCATCCCACCACTTCATGGTGACGAGATCGCCAAACCACATATGGGCCATTTCGTGATGGATTGTTGTTGCGCGGCTGACGTAGTTGCGCTCGGTTACCTTTGAGCGGAAGATCAAAACATCTTCGTGGAAAGTCACACAGCCGACATTCTCCATAGCGCCCCAGTTGTATTCGGCAACTGCGATCTGGTCGTACTTACCGAATGGATAGGCAAGACCGAATGTCTTTTCAAAGTAGGCAAAACCTTGCTTGGTTACTTCGAAGATGTTTTCGGCATCTACATACTTAAAGAAAGATTTACGAGCATAGATTCCAAGAGGGATTGTCTTCTCGCCCTTGTACTCATCGTGCACAGATGTATATGGACCAGCAACAATGGCGGTGACGTAGGTAGAGATCACTTGAGATTCAGCAAATTGCAAGAATTTGCGATCGCCATCAAGTTCCTTTGTAGATTCGATTCCGTAGTTGGAGATAACCTCCCAATGCTTTGGGGTAATCGTACTGATCGTAAATGTCGCCTTCTGATCAGGTTGATCGAAGCAGGCATACATTCGGCGAGCATCGCCGGTTTCAAACTGCGTATAGAGATAGACCTCGTTATCTACGGGATCGACGAAGCGGTGGAGACCTTCACCTGTATTTGAGTAAATGCCATCATGTTCAATTTCAAGGATGTTCTCTGCCGCAATTGCAGGGAGGTAAACAGTCTCTCCGTCGAACTTTGGATCGAAATCAACACCG
>JBILEX010000092.1:0-4237 GCA_044351895.1 Candidatus Planktophila sp. | reverse complement strand
GGCAGGCCTGCCTCAAGTACTCGATACCGAAGATCTTTTTGTAGACGCAATTGCTCAATTGGCACAAGGTAATGGCCCATTCGCTCTAGATGCCGAGCGTGCAAGCGGTTACAAATTCAGTGCTCGCGCCTATCTGATTCAGATTGCACGCAATGGTGGAGGTCTACATTTGCTAGATCCGATTCCATTCGGACCAGGGCACCATCTCTTTACTGAATTGAATACTTTGCTCGCTACGGATGAAGTGATACTCCATGCCAGCACACAAGATCTACCTTGCTTGCGCGAAGTAGGTATCAATCCAGTTCGCCTCTTTGATACAGAACTTGGTGGACGTTTGGCAGGCTTACCTCGCGTAGGTCTCGGCCCACTTCTGGAATCACTTCTTGGAGTTTCGCTGGCAAAAGAACATTCAGCTGTTGATTGGTCCACGAGACCGCTACCAAAGGATTGGCTTAACTACGCAGCGCTCGATGTTGAACTTCTTGTTGAGTTGCGTGATGAAGTTGATGCACTCCTTGAGGCAGCCAATAAATCACATTGGGCTGAACAAGAATTTGCTGCGATTTTGGCTGCTCCCCCGTCACCACCACGAGTTGATCCTTGGCGCAGAACTTCAGGGATGCATCACGTCAAAAAAAGACGACAACTTGCAGTTGTTAAATCGCTGTGGGAATCAAGATACGAACTCGGAAAAGAACTTGATGTTTCCCCTGGTCGCTTGTTATCCGATGTCGCAATTTCTGCAATCGCTCTCGCCGTCACCGATGATTCAGTTTTTGAAAATAAGAAGCATCTCGAAAAAGTGTTGCGACCAATTGGCTTACGTGCGCGTTGGTTGGAACACGCCCCTCGTTGGCTCGCGGCTGTTGCAGCCGCACGGGCATTAGCTGAAGATGATCTTCCACCAGCTCGAGCTGCAAGTGATGCACTTCCTCCCGTAAAAGTTTGGCGCGAGAAATACCCATTGCGTTATGCCGCACTCACCCATGCCCGCCACAATCTTTCGCTACGGGCAGAGGAACTCTCGATTCCGCTGGAAAACATGATTTCACCAGAACATGTACGTCGAATCTGTTGGAGCTCGCCAGTGGGCGCTGTCGATCAAGCACTTACAGAATTGGGTGCTCGACCTTGGCAACGTGAAATAGCAGCCCAGATACTTGAGTCAGCACTCTTAGAGAAAGAACCTCTAGAACTTCCGCAAACAGAGCAAGAAGAAACTATTGATGAGAAAAATATCTAATCGGTCCAACGTGCTCTAGAAAGACCTTTTGGCCAACAGTAAATTCTGCAGGGCCAGCTACACGTGCCCGAATGGCTGTATGCGATCCATCTAATTCGATCGTAAGCATTGCATCATGTCCATAATAATCAATATGTATCAATGAACCTTCGTAACCATTCCCGGAATCTTTTGAGACTCGAATCTCCTCTGGCCTGATAACCACATACCCTGATTGGCCGTCAGAGTTTGAATTTCGACTTGTCGAGAGAGGGTAATCAATAACACCTAAAGAAGATTTAATTGCAGGAAGAGTTAATACATCACCAGTGCTTGCAGCAGTCTGAGCAGAATTAGGTGTTTCGTAGACCTCTTCAGGTGTTCCGCTCTGCGCAACCTGTCCATTACGCATCAAAATGACGCGATCAGATGAAACAAGTGCTTCTTCACGATCATGAGTTACCAAGAGCGCTGTCGATCCAAGTGAGCGAAGTAATCCAATCACCTCTGTACGTAACTCATCTCGGAAAGCGGCGTCTAGTGCTGCAAATGGTTCATCAAGAAGAATCAACTTCGGCTTAATCGCTAGCGCACGTGCCAGGGCAACTCTCATCTGCTGGCCACCAGAAATCTGATAAGGCATACGGTCCTCTAAACCACTCATGCCAATGAGCGAGATCATCTCGCTAGTAATTTGAGAGATTTCACTCTTTGAATACTGTTCACGATCTAGACCAAAAGAAACATTTTTTGCAACAGTTAGATGTGGAAATAGCGCACCTTGCTGGGGAACATAGCCAGTCCCTCGCTTACTAGGTGGCAACACGACAGATGAAACACCTACTAGCTTAGAACCAAATCTAATCGTTCCGGACGCTGGTTGAATCAATCCTGCAATAGCCCGAAGAAGCGTTGTCTTTCCGCATCCAGAAGGCCCAAGGAGAGATGCAATCTCCCCTTCACCAAGCTCTAATGAGAGATCTGTGATGATTTCACGATCGCCGAATTTTACAGAAAGATGAGAAACGCTCAGTGAAGTCATTTACAGATAACTCACCTTCTTCTCGATTCCATTGCCCGCTTCCTCTTGTTTACTTGTTCGAGGCAGGGTCAGAATGAATGTTGGTACAGCTGCGATCGCTACCAATATTAATGCATATGGTGCGGCCTCATTAAATCGACTAATGGATGCAGCGCTCCATATCTGCGTTGCCAAAGTATCCATTCCAGTTGGTCTGAGCATGAGAGTCGCCGGGAGTTCTTTCATCGCTGTGAGAAAAACTAAGAGGATTCCAAGGGACATACTCGGCAGTGCTATTGGGAAAACAACCTCCGTGGCAATTTTTGATCTACTTTTTCCTAAAGTTGCAGCAACTTCCTTGAGCTGTGGCGATACGAGTGCAAGTGAACTCGAGGTTGATGCAACGGATTTCGCTAGAAACAAAACGGCGTAGGCGAAAGCCAGTAGGTAGATGGATTGATAGAGCCCGCCCAAGCGAGATCCAAATGAGACTAGCGCTAGTCCTACAACAACTCCGGGTAATGCATGCGCCATAAGAATAGATCTCTCAGAAAACGTCGTGAACCTTCCCTTACCTTGCGAAATGAGGAAGGCCAGAGGTAGCGAGAGGATAAATGCCATCATCGCACCGAGGGCTGCAACGCCGACTGTTGCTGTCGCTGCTGAGATTAGATCCGAAAGTGAAACGGCGCTGGGATTTTCAAGGAAGCGTGTGATCAAAACATAGAAAGGAAGAAAAACTGCGCAGATGATGTAGGCGGCCAGGACGCTGAGTGTAAAAAGGGAGAGCGCATTTCTATCAACTCGCTTAATGGAGTTTTGAAATCCCTCATTTCCTCTAGACTCGAAATCTCTACCTTTGAGTCGGGTTTCAAATGAGACAAAAACTGCTGCGGCGAGAAAGAGGAGTATGCCAATAATTGCAGCAGCGCCTCTGTCGTAGGAAGATTTGAAGAGATTTTGAATTGAGACCGTTAAGGTTTCTAGATTGAGTAGTGAGACAGCGCCAAAATCGCTGAGTACATACAGTCCCGATAGAAGAGCGCCCGCACTAATGCTGCGTCTGACTTGCGGGAGAATAATTCTAAAGAAGATGGCGACCTTCGAAAGACCAAGAGAACGCCCTACCTCAATCAATGCCAGATCAATCTTTTGAAAGGCAATAAAGACAGTCAGAATCATGTACGGCATCGTTGAGAGTGCAAGGATGAACGAGGCAGCCCAGAGACCTTGCATTGATGGGAAGAGTGCCTTCCAGGTATAGGTAAAGACGTATGAAGGAATAGCAAGTGGCAAGATTGTGGCGACCATGAACAATCGCGGAACAGGAAGTTTCACGTAGTGCAAGCCGGCGGCGATTGAGGTACCTAGAACAACATTTACCGCAACAACTATCGCAAGGAGCGAGAGAGTAACTCCCAGAACTTCTAGAGTTTTCTCTCGCGTAAGAAGTGCAACAATCTGCGAACCAGACTTTTCACTTGCACGGATAACGAGGTAGAGAAGTGGCTGCAGGATTAGTATTAGAACTAGTACAACTAGCGCCTTTAAGCCTAGAGAGTTGAGTTTAGACCCAGTTTTCACTGTAAAACTTTCTCACTACAAAAGACCAACCTTGATGAGCAAATCTTGAGTTCTTTGAATGTTTACTAGTTCACCTAAATCGACCAATGGCGTGCCAAGGCTCTTCAAATCTGGAAGATCTTGAGGAGATTGTGTGCCAGGGATGAGTGAGAATTCGTGGGTTTGCTTAACGAATAACTCTTGATTTGACTGTGAGGTAAGGAATTTAATCAGCTCTTGTGCCGTTTTTTGCTTCGTACTTGTGGCAAGAACGCCAGCACCCGAAACGTTCACTAAATTACCAATATCTCCCGAATTGAAATATCCATTCTTTACTTTGATCTCACGACCAAGAGCGGTGGACACTTCCCAAAGGTAGTAATGATTAACAAGGCCTAGGTCAATTTCTCCCTGATCAATTGCCTCAA
>JBILEX010000091.1:0-4244 GCA_044351895.1 Candidatus Planktophila sp. | reverse complement strand
GATGCGGTAGAGATGTTATCTAGCATTAGAAACACATATCTTGCAGATGTAGCATCTGAATTCTTCACAGGAACACTAGACCAGGGTACGCAACGTAAAGATATTGCCTGGTTTAGCTTAGGTGGCCACGAGATGTCTGATGAACATTGGGCAGATGGCGAGAAAAGATCTCTCACAGTATTTATCGACGCTGGTTCTGATCGAGGCTTGCTCTTACTACTTAACTCTTCAACTGAAAGAACTACATTTACGTTTCCTGATGACAATTGGGGCGATTCATTCCGATCTATCTTTGATGCATCTCATGTGACTTCAGAACATGAACCCGCTCTTGCTCTTCCATCTTCAAAGGTAGAAGTTGCAGCGCACTCAGCACAGGTATGGCTAGTAACACGCAGTACTAGGTAGTAATTCTCTTCATGAAATAAGATGTGTGCATGCTCGCACTGATTGCACCTGGTCAAGGTTCACAGACTCCAGGGATGCTTCTTCCGTGGATTGCTGATGCTTCTAAGGCAGAACTCTTGCGACACTGGTCGGAAGCAATTGATCTAGATTTATTACACCTAGGCAGTACAGCCGATGCTGACGAAATTCGCGATACGACCAACGCCCAACCCTTGATTGTTGCAGCAGGGCTTCTCAGCGCCGAGGCGTTAGATCTAGACGGAAAATTCTCATTTGTTGCAGGACATTCGGTTGGTGAGATCACTGCCGCTGCCTTAGCCGGAGTGATTACACCTGTTGATGCGCTGCGACTTGTGCGTGTGCGCGGTCTCGAAATGGCAAAGGCTGCAGCAGCATCTCCTTCAGGAATGTCAGCTGTTCTTGGCGGAGATCGCGAAGTTGTTCTTGCTGCGATTGCAGAAGCAGGGCTGGTTGCAGCAAATGACAATGGCGGCGGGCAAATTGTTGCAGCGGGTGACTTAGAGGCTCTAGCAAACCTTGCGCCAGAAGGAGCGCGAGTGCGCGCTCTTCAAGTTGCTGGGGCATTTCACACTCACTTTATGTCTCCAGCGGTGAGCGCTTTCAGTGACTTTGCATCAACAATTACAGGATCAGATCCTGTGGTCGGAGTCCTGTCTAATCGTGACGGTCAAGTACTTAATTCAGGGCAAGAGATTCTTGAGCGAATCGTCTCGCAAGTGGCAAACCCTGTGCGCTGGGATCTCTGCATGGAAACGATGCAGGCATCAGGTGTAACACGCGCACTTGAAGTTGCACCAGCCGGAACTCTTGTGGGACTCCTTAAGCGCGCCGCAGCGAGTATTGAAACCTATGCGCTTAAATCACCTGATGACCTCGCAACAGCAAACCAATTTGTAAGTAGCAAGGGATAACTCATGACGATTAAAGCGAAGACTGGCACACACTCACGAATTCTCGCTGTGGGTTCATATCGTCCAAAGCGACTCGTAATGAATTCAGAGATTGTCGATCGCATTGAATCTAGCGATGAATGGATTCAGCAGCGCACAGGAATTGCCTCTCGCCGCTTTGCAGATGAGAGTGAATCAGTTGTTGAGATGGCTTGTTGGGCAGCCGAGTCCGCACTTAAGCGCGCAGGTGTCTCGATTGCAGATATCGATACAGTCATAGTCGCCACAATTACATTCCCGCATCAAGCGCCAAGTGCTGCAACAGCAATCATTGCTCGTTTAGGTAATCCAACCGCTGCCGCCTTTGATATTGGCGCAGCATGTGCGGGCTTTAGCTATGCCGTCTCTATGGCACATGATTTTGTCTTTGCTGGTACCTCGAAAAAGGTCCTTGTTATCGGAGTAGAAAAGATTTCTGATTTCACAAATCCTGATGATCGCGCCACCGCATTTATCTTCGCCGATGGCGCAGGCGCTGTTGTAATCGGAGCATCTGATACTCCGGGTATCGGACCAGTGGTGTGGGGGTCGGATGCTGATAATCGCGATGCCATCACGATGAATCCACCCTGGACTGCAATGCGCAGTGCAACGCAGAAAAGTGTGGGCGATATTGATTGGCCAAATATTTATCAAGAAGGACAGAAAGTTTTTCGTTGGGCTGTCTATGCAATTAGTAAGGCAGCTCTTGCCGCCATCGAAGAAGCAGGACTCACAGTCGATGACATTGATGTCTTTATTCCTCATCAAGCAAATTTGAGAATTATTGAAACCATGGCGAAAGAGATGAAGCTGCCGGCAACGACTATTATTGCAGATGACATTCGCGTGAATGGAAACACATCTGCGGCATCAATTCCACTTGCGATGGATATTTTGCTTAGCGAGCGTCCAGAACTACACGGTAAGACTGCTCTGATCATCGGATATGGCGCAGGTCTCGTCTACGCGGGACAAGTGGTCGAACTTCCACCTAAACCATAAATTTTCTCTCAGAATGCGCGCAATTACTCGATAGTAAGGGCCTGCATCCGAGAGAATAACGACCTGAAATATCCGCACCACTTATGTCGATAGAAGAGGAAATAACAATGGCGCTTTCACAAGCCGATGTACTTGCAGGACTTAAAGAGATCGTAGAAGAAGTAGCTGGTGTCTCACCATCTTTAATCGAACTGGACAAGAACTTCACTGATGACCTCGATGTTGATTCATTGAGCATGGTTGAGGTTGTAGTTGCTGCCGAAGAGCGCTTTGGCGTAAAGATTCCTGATGAGGCAGTTACAGATCTCGTCACTGTCGGCGATGCCGTTAACTTCATCGTAAACGCTGCAAAGTAAGTAATAGCGAAGCGGTAAATTCTTAATATGACACGACGCGTTGTTGTCACAGGATTAGGGGCTACAACTCCCCTAGGTGCAGATGTTGAATCAACTTGGACAGCACTTGTTGCTGGTAAAAGTGGCGTCCGACTTCTCACCGAAGAGTGGCGAGAGCTACTTCCTGTGCACATCGCTGCTCGCGTTCATACAGAGCCTGCCGATCAGATGGAGCGCGTTGAAATGCGACGCCTAGATCGCTCGGAGCAGTTTGCAATCATTGCTTCGCGTGAAGCATGGAAAGATGCCGGAACACCCGATGTTGATAAAGAGCGCCTAGGTGTTGTGATTGCATCCGGAATCGGCGGAGTAATCACGCTGTTGGATCAATTTGATAATTTGAAAGAGAAGGGTGCGCGCGGTGTGAGCCCGCATACCGTTCCGATGTTGATGCCTAATGGCCCTGCCGCGCACGTTGGCTTAGAGCTACAAGCAAAGGCTGGCGTTCATACACCGGTGAGTGCTTGTGCATCAGGAGCTGAAGCAATCGGATATGCACTCGAAATGATTCGCACCAATCGTGCCGACATCATTGTTAGCGGCGGAGTTGAAGCTGCAATTCACCAATTGCCTATGGCTGGCTTTGCGGCGATGAAAGCGTTATCTACTCGCAATGATGCACCTGAGCGCGCGTCTCGCCCTTATGACCGTGATCGAGATGGATTCGTTCTTGGTGAAGGTGGCGGAATACTTATTCTTGAAGAGTACGAGCATGCAAAGGCGCGTGGGGCAAAGATTTACTGTGAACTTGTCGGACAGGGCTTGAGTTCAGATGGATATCACATTGCAGCTCCAGACCCAGATGGTGCTGGTGTACAACGAGCAATTAAGTTTGCGCTAGCTAACGCAAATCTTTCGACAAAAGACATTGTCCATTTGAATGCGCATGCCACATCAACTCCAGCAGGAGATGTTGCCGAAGCAAATGCGTTGCGTTTAGCACTCGGCAGCGATGTTGATCATGTTGCCGTCTCTGCCACACAATCTATGACTGGCCAGGTACTTGGCGGCGCAGGTGCGATCGAATCAGTCTTTATTGTTAAGGCTCTTCAGGAGCGTTTAGCGCCACCTACAATAAATATTGAGAACCTTGATCCAGAAGTTACTGTCGATGTTGTGCGTGATAAGGCGCGAGCACTTCCTGCAGGTCAGATTGCTGCGCTCAATGACTCCTTTGGTTTCGGTGGTCACAACGTTGTATTGGCATTTGCTACGCTCTAAGTATGAATACCACGCAGGTTGACCCACGCGATCCTGTTGTTCGAATTGAGAATTTGCTTGATCCCGGTAGTTGCCAACTCTTAACTGAAAACAATAAATGTGGAATGGTTGCAGCGACAGGAAGCGTTACTGGCAATAAAGTTATTGTCTTCGCTTCCGATGCCACAGTTAAAAGCGGTGCGCTAGGTATCGATGGCTCCAAAGTAATTGTTAGCGCATATAAAGAAGCGATGGCAGCACAACTTCCGATCATCGGAATATGGCA
>JBILEX010000090.1:0-4284 GCA_044351895.1 Candidatus Planktophila sp. | reverse complement strand
CACCTTTTCCTTTCTTCCGACAATGGTGCTTCTGACTAGTGGAGAAGTTACTGACCGTCACTGACAAATCTGCTTTGTGGCTTGGGGTCAGCGTTGGGCAGTTTTTGGGGGAAGCGGAGAGTAACATAGAATTCGAACAGGTGTTCGGGTACTGGTCAGAACTTGAGCGTGCGCAGCCACTCACGAACGGCATAGGTCGATTTCACGTCATCAATGTTGTAGCTGCGCAGCCACTCTCGGTTGGCATCACGCTCGGCAGGACTTAGCTTCTCATCAATAGCTTCGCGGTACTTAAGGAGTGACTCAGCGCCCCCTGGGTCACTTACTTGCCATTCAAAACCCGCAAGTGGTGCCAGTTTTTTAATCCCATAACCAGTAACCGGTAGAGCAATCAATTCCGAATACTTGAGAAGGTCAACAAAATACTTGGCCATGAAATCCTCAACTACCTGCAGCGTTGGAACGCCTGGTACAGCGGCATGCCGTCTAGCAAATTTTCTGAACCAACTCCTTTCGTGGCTTGAATAGTGGAAAATCCCAACAGACTTTCCATCTGACTCGGCTTTACCCACTTCGGTTTTGAGAACGTTCCACATTCTAGAAAGAACTTCAATTTCAGCCTCAACTGTGTCATCAAAGTTAACAATCGATCTGAATTCTCCCTTTTTCCAATCCTTCGATTTAGTTCTATCCAGAATTCCATACCCGTACAAATAAACTTGATCTTTACCAGGCAACTGTTCTCCAAGATTTTCAAAAAGCGCTGCTTGACTATTTTCAAGATCAATATCAATTTCAATATCAAACTCTGGAATTTCAAATCCCTCATCGGGTTTTATCAGTTCAGGTACTTTTGTTTGCCATACACGTGCACGAATTCTTGCAGATTCCGCCTGTGATGGGAGATTTGTGGCTATACGTAAATCAGCAATTGAATGTATATCTGGGATATGTGCGTCCTGGAACTTAGGCGTTACTTCTGCAAGTAGCGTGACATGTCCATTGTTATTATCGAAGGCCTCGATCTCTCTGATGCAAACTTTCTTGAATTCACAACGCATACATCCATAGTCACCTGGTGTAACTCTAGCTATTGAATCAACTTCGACTGTATGATCAATATTCTTGGCGATCGCTCTAACCGCTAAGTCTTGAGCAAATTTAAAGTTCTCGTAATAAACCAAGATTGCAGAGGGGGCATTTTTTCCACTTCCAATACGGACTTGATCAAGGTTTGCCCAATGGATGAACTCACCATCTTTGCCAATAATTCCTGCACGGGCATCGGAGTAAGCAAGACCGATGTTTTGGAGGTGAATTGCATAGTGTGCAAGCTGCAATGCATCCTCCTTTTTAAAGCGCCCAACAATCAATGGCTCTTCTGCTTCTGTGAGGTTTAAGTCTGTGCGCTCCAGAGTGTGGGTTTCATTTTTGACGAAAGCGCCATGGCTCTTTACATCGACGGGCGCCCACATTGGATGTGGATTTGCGCCAACACGAACAAGCATGTCCGGACGAGACACACGATCGGAATCAAAATGGTGAAGATCACCCAAAAATGGCTTGAGTGCTACTTCGGTCTCTTCATCAATATTGGCACCAAGAATGATGTCAATTTCATGATTCATAAGCGCTTCTGCTGTTTGTTGTGACTTTGACTTAAAGAACTCCGATAGATCAATTTGGTGAACTCGCAATCTGCTGGCTCGGACTTTCTCTAAGACCTTTTCTTCATGCAGTAATCCAAGTCGTTTGTATTCATCAGCTAAGCGATCCTCGCCCTCCTTTATGCGAAGTGTTAGGTCGAATGCTGATGATGCATAAAACTTGTGAATGTATTCAGGGCAGTAGAGAGCCGTGCGCGCTTCAAATCTCACTACTCTTCATCTCTTGCCTTGAAGGTATACATGGCAGGACTTGCATTACCTTTCTTAAACAAATGGGCAACGCTTGTATTCATGTAGCGATGCATCTCAGGTGCAGGTTCTCCCTCAAAGCCCCAACGATTTTTCTCACCCTCAATGTATTCGCGATCACCGACTGTGCGTTCACGCCAAGAATTTATTCTATAAACACCACGAATAACGCCCTTGCTGACTGCAAACCCATACCTAGCATCATTGCGACGCTTGCCCAGAACCCACCATCCGCGGGTAGCTTCAAATAATTCTGATTCGGGCATGGCCGGTGTCCATAATCTTGGAATCCGGAAAAGTATTGCCTTCTCTTTAATCTTAGGTGCTTCAGGTGCTTCGTAAAGCACAATAGCCTCATCGGTCGACATAACACCAAAGATCTCTGAATTGTGACCGGCGACAATATTGGTTAAACCGGTGCGAAGATCAATATTTCTCGCCACCAGCATTGCGCAGAAATCAATTAAAACTGATTCAACAAGATAAGCCTGCTTTTCATTGGAGATCGCATGACGGAGAATCAAGGTTTCGACTTTTGCTCCTGATTTAATGACATCACGGATTAAATCCAATTTTTCAGTTTGAGTATCGCCTTCGATTGCATCAGCGGCATGGGCAAATACTCGGCTGTCCTTTCCTTTTCCAATGTAAAACAAGCGACCATCACGAGGATCGATTAGTGCATATACGTACCACGCTAGTTTTTCTTCAACTATCGCAGGAAATCTTTGTGCCATTTTTCCTCATTTCTTTTCATGTAGGAGTGTAGTTTTAGTGAAGGGGAAATGTAATAAGTAGCCAAGAGTTATCAGATGACTATAGGTTCTCAACGAATCCGCTCCAGATTTGGGGTGTCCTAGAGTCAGGCAAATATCCCCCAGCACCTCCCACAAGGATTGGTGTGTTTGGAAACATTTTCCTGAGGTATCTCGCCACTACCTCATATCCAGCAATAGTGAACTCTAAAGAACTCAGTGGATCTTCCGCATGCCCATCAGCGCCAGCAGCGATGAATACAAGGTCAGTATTGAACTCGTCGGCCAGCCGACAGAATTCGACAACACCTCTTAGTAGGGCCTCATCCCCCTTGCCAATCTCGCCTTCAGTACCTTCGGCACCTAGAGGGTAGTTGTAGACGAGCTTCTCTGGAATGCTTTTGTCTCCTGTTCCGGGGAATATCCCTTTCTCATGAATTGAAAAAGACAGGACATTTGAATTCTCTGCGGTCAGATTTTCTGTTCCGTCACCGTGATGAGCATCAAAATCTAATATCGCAACCTTCTTAGAGAAGTCTTTTGTTGCGATGTCAGCAGCTAAGGCGAAGTCTGCAAAAACACAAAAGCCTGATGAATAGTCATACTGTGCATGGTGCTTAGCGCCAGGGAAATGAATCGCCGTTCTGGTTTTTCCTCTTAATAATGCTTCGAGCGCAACTAAGGTTCCACCTGTGAACAAAGAAGACAAGCGAGATAAATCAAGGCGCTCCCCTGACCATTGGCCCGATCTATGATTTTCAAGAACCTCAGTTACATATCGATCTGAGTGAACTCGAGTTAATTCAGCTTTTGTAGCTAAGCGCGGTTGAACGATAGTTAGAGGGGTGTTTGTGTTCCCCATCTGTTCTTCGAGTAACTTCTTAGCATTAATGAAGCGACGCCCTTGTGTTGGGTGTGTTGGATCAAAAACCCAGTTGGCGTACTCATCGGAATGGATGAGAATTGTCATCATTACCCTCCAATCTGATAGTGAAGTCGAGCAAAGTCAGTAACAGTTCTGTAGGCATTTACAAGAGAGGTCTTGATGCCTGAGAGGACAGTTGGGTAATCAAGGCCGGTATTTCTTAAACGCACCATGTTGGCTGCAAAGGCAACTGTCGCGGATGATGTACCAATTGAGATTGCCTGTTGACCATAAACGTCAGTGGTCGGAAACCGACCAAGGGTGTAGAAATCTAGATCTGGACCAGAATTAGACATAAGCATGATCGGATAAACCCAACCTTGAATAGCCTTAACTGTGTATCTACGATCGGTTGCACCAATTGCAAGTACTTCTGGAACGCATGCCGGGTAGTCGACTTTTAACTTATTTGAACCATTACCGGTTGCGGCAACTACAGGAATATTGAGTGCCGCTAGTTGTTGGACCTGTGACTGCAATTCAGACTCGATTGGGCATGATGCTTCTTTATAGCCTCTTCCAATTGATAGCGACACTGCGCCGACATTAAGTCTTTCGGCGTTGAGATTTACCCAAGTAAGAGCCCTTGTCACTGCACGAGTTGTGTAAGAGTTTGCAAACCCCTTGTCGGACATTCCAACAATTCTGATCATTATTAGCTTTATGGAAGGATCAATTTGGTATGCCA
>JBILEX010000089.1:0-4301 GCA_044351895.1 Candidatus Planktophila sp. | reverse complement strand
TGCCTTCGATCTCTCCCCAAGCACGCTCGTACTGAGCACGCTTCTTAGAGAGGATGAGGCGTCCTTCTTTATCTTCCTTCTGAAGAACAAGAGCTTCTACCTTGTCGCCGACTTTAACAATGTCATTTGGATCTGCATCGTGGCGGATTGAGAGTTCGCGTGAAGGAATTACGCCTTCTGTTTTGTACCCGATATCAAGAAGTACTTCTTCGCGATCTACCTGAACGACTGTACCTTCGACGAGGTCTCCGTCGTTGAAATTTCTGATTGTGCCTTCGATTGCTGCTAGAAAATCTTCAGCTGATCCGATGTCATTTACTGCAATAACTGGTGATGTAGACAAGTGAGCTCCGTAGGGATAGAAAGTAATAGGACCCAAGCGATTTGCCTGAAGAACGGGTGAAGCGTACGGGGGTGAGGTCACACGGGGCAAATCCGAGCGTAGAATTGCGGAGCTATGAAACGCTATCGAGAACTCTTCGCCTTTCCTCAAGTCATCTCTTTGGGAATCAGTGCATTTCCAGCCCGTTTAGCCTACGGAATGATCGGTCTTGGAATTTTCTTTAAAGCCGAACAGGAGACAGGTTCAGTTGCGATTGCCGGTTTTGCAATCGGATTGAATTCCCTCGCTGGCGCAGCAACGGCTGGATTGCGCGGTTCAGTAATGGATCGCTGGGGGCAGAAGTGGCCTTTGCGGATTCTGGTTCCGGCTTACACCGCTCTCATTCTTACCCTCAATCAAATGGAGACATCACGGTCGATACTCATCGCCGCATTTATTCTGGGAATTACCGCTCCCCCGATCAATTTATCTGTACGTCCTCTCTGGAAAGATTTAGTTCCACATTCGTACCTCAGAACTGCGTACGCTTTTGATTCATCGATGATGAGTTCAACAACAGTTTTGGGGCCAGTTGTTGTGACTGCCCTGGCACTTTCATCGCGTCCGCATTTAGCACTTGATACGGTTGCCGCGCTTATGTTCACTGGTGGTTTAGCGCTTGCACTCACTCGAGTTTCAAGAAACTGGATCCCAGAGAAGAAGGTCAAGGGACAAGAACGACTTCTCAAGAACCGCGCAATTCAAATGTTGATGTTTGAGGGGTGCTTCATTGGATTTGGTTGGGGTGTCTTTGACGTAGCGGTGCCTGCCTTTGCGACTCAGGAGGATGTTCCGCATCGCGTTGCATGGATCTTTGCTGCCTTTGGAGTGGCGACAATAATTGGTGGATTACTTGGAGGTCTTGTCTCAAAGAAGATGGCGCCACTATCCGCATTGCGTTACGCATATGTATGTTGGACCGTTGCCTGCGTCCCCATTGTCTTCACATATCCAGATTGGACCATGGCAGTCGTTGGAGCGTCGATCGGATTCTTTGGTGGCGCAGTGCAAGTTTTCTACTTTGAAGTTCTAGAAGCTGTCCGTCCAAAAGGTTCACAGACATCTTCACTCGGTTGGATATGGAGCGTTGAGGGAACCTTTATGGCGGTTGGAGCCGCAGTCGGAGGAATCGTCTCTGAACATTTGTCGCCTCGTGTGGGTCTTGCGATGTTGCCAATCATGATTTTTATCGGATACATCATTCTGACTGTTGGAAGAGGTCGACTGTCGGCCGCCAATGATCTTCCAACTGACGAAGAAGATCTTGCAGCGATTGAAGATCTAAGCGATCCAAGCAAATAGAGTTAATGCGCTGCTTCGTTCCAACTCTTACCGACACCGACATTGACATCTAGCGGTGCTTTCAACGGGTAGGCATTTCCCATTTCGCGACGAAGAATCGCTGTGGCAACATCAACCTCTTCAGTGACGCTTTCCAGAATTAATTCATCGTGCACCTGTAGCAGTAATCGTGAACGTAACCCTTCGGCTACAAGGGCATTCTGTACGTTGAGCATCGCCAATTTGATAATGTCAGCGGCTGATCCTTGGATGGGTGCATTAAGCGCCATACGTTCTGCAATTTCGCGTCGAGCGCGATTATCCTGCATGAGATCTGGCAAGTATCTGCGTCGGCCCAATACCGTTTCGGTGTATCCCACCTTGCGAGCCTTCTCGACGACATTCTTTAAATAATCCCTAATTCCGCCGAAACGAAGAAAATAGCGATCCATCAAATCTTGTGCAGCCGGTGGTGAGAGGTCGAGCTGTGCGGCAAGTCCGTAGGAGCTAAGTCCATATGCAAGTCCATAAGACATCGCCTTTATTTGGCGACGCATTTCTGGATCCACATCTGCTGGAGCAACGCCAAAGACTTCTGCTGCAACTGTTGCGTGTAGATCTTCACCTGATGAGAAGGCTTCAAGTAGATGCGCATCATTTGATAAGTGCGCCATGATGCGCATTTCAATCTGGCTGTAATCTGCAGTGATCAGCTGATCAAAACCCTTGCCTGCAATGAAGCAATCACGAATCTTGCGTCCCTCTTCAGTGCGGACAGGAATGTTCTGCAGATTTGGACCTACGGACGAGAGTCGACCCGTTGCAGTTACAGTCTGGGCGAAGTGAGTATGAATGCGCTGATCAGATGCAATCTCTGCGATCAATCCTTCGATTGTTGTTGCCAGTTTTTTAGTCTCGCGAATCCGGAGCAGCGCCGCTAAAACCGGGTGCTGGGACTTTTCAAAGAGCCAAGCAAGAGCTTCGGCATCGGTAGTAAACCCCGTCTTAATCTTCTTAGTCTTAGGCAATCCGAGTTCTTCGAAGAGAACGACCTGTAACTGCTTAGGAGATGCCACATTGAACTCATGCCCCACCGAGTCATGAGCGATCTTGGTCTGTGCCGTAACTTCAGATTCAAAGAAGTTGAGCAAATCGTTGAGTTTCTTGCTGTCGACTGCCACTCCCCTGCGTTCCATGACTGCAAGTAAGTGTGCGATCGGAAGTTCGAGATCATAAAGTAGTCCTGCTACACCACGAGATTTCAACTCTTGATCTAATGAAGTTCTTAGCGTGAAGAGTTGTGATGCGGCAGATGCCACCGAACTTTCAGATGAAGTCAGATCAAGCGTCGAACCATCTCCATAGCGTTCAAGGAGATCGGTAATCTCATGAGTGCGAACACCAGGATTGAGAACATACGCTGCAAGACTGGAATCAAAGACAATACCTTCGATCTCGTGCAGTCGTGAGAGTGTCTTGCCATCATGAACTATTTTGTGAATGTTTGCATCTGCACCCCATGAACCAATATCACTGGAGTGCACGACATAGACCTCATCGGGAGAAAGCGCTACGGAGTAACGGTGTAAAACCTCGTCAGAGATCTCATAGGAAAGTGCGATCTCGCCACCATGTTTTGCAATCTTTGCACTCATCTCGGCGGGAGTCAGAACTTTTTGATCTAGTTCGCGTGAGAAGAGTGATGTGGCAATTGGAGTTTCATCATGTGACCCCGCAACCGCAATGGTCGAGAGCCGATCTTTGAGCGTTCTAAATTCGAGTTTTTCAAGAAGCGGTGCAAGCTCTGAAAGCTCTACGCCTGTCCATGCAAGCGCGGCAGGATCTGCCTCAATCTCTACCGAATGAATCAACTGAGTCAACTCACGGTTGCGCCTCACGCTCTCAATGTTTTCACGCAAAGCAATACCTACTTTGCCTCCGACTTCATCAGCTTTTTCGAGTAACTTCTCCAAAGAACCATATTCAATAATCCATTTTGCTGCAGTCTTCTCTCCTACACCCGGGATGGATGGCAGATTGTCACTTGGATCTCCACGTAGCGCGGCGAAATCTGGATATTGAGTAGGTGTCATCTGATACTTATCAATAACAGCCTGCGGAGTCATTCGCGCCATCTCGCTCACGCCGCGTTTAGGATACAAAACCGTGATCGAATCAGTAACTAACTGAAAACTATCTCGATCGCCAGTACAAATCAGAACTTCAAAGCCATCTCGCTCGGCACGGGTTGCAAGAGTGGCAATAATGTCATCAGCTTCAAAACCTTCAACGGAAAATTGAGTGATACCGAAACCTTTAACCAAATCGTTGAGGTAGGACATTTGAGAACGAAATTCATCAGGAGTCTTGGCACGATTTGCCTTGTACTCGGGAAAAATTTCAGTTCGAAAAGTCTTTCGCGACACATCGAAGGCGACAGCAACGTGAGTTGGTTTCTCATCTTTAAGTAGAGAGATCAACATTGTGGCAAAGCCATAGATTGCGTTGGTGTGCTGACCCGTAGCAGTAGTGAAGTTCTCAGCCGGTAGCGCAAAAAATGCTCGGTATGCCATCGAGTGACCATCAATAAGAAGGAGTCTCTTCTCAATCTTGGCCATGGCCCTTATCTTAGGTATAA
>JBILEX010000014.1:0-12345 GCA_044351895.1 Candidatus Planktophila sp. | reverse complement strand
AATCCTCCAAATGAGCGTGCTAAGGGTATCGCCGCACTCACTATGATTTCACCAGATCCTCCGCGCGGCATTACCGCGCTGAACTCCCCCAGGGTAGGAATACAGCAAGGGTAGGCGTGCTCTGATGGGTGCGCGGAGGGTCCCTAAAACTTTAGAATCACCACAGGCCACGATGAGTAGGGGGAGCTGATGTCACTAGCGCTTTACCGCAAGTACCGTCCCTCTGTCTTTGCAGATGTCATCGGACAAGAACATGTCACTGTTCCTTTATCTAATGCGCTCGAATCTGGTCGCACACATCACGCATATTTATTTAGCGGTCCACGCGGTTGCGGAAAAACTTCTAGCGCTCGCATCATGGCGCGTTCACTTAACTGTGCAAAAGGACCAACACCGAATCCATGCGGTGAGTGTCAATCATGTAAAGACCTCGTTGCAAACGGTCCAGGATCACTCGATGTAATTGAGTTAGATGCTGCGACTCATGGACTCGTAGATGATGCACGCGATCTTCGAGACAAAGCATTCTTTGCACCAGTACAAAGTAATTACAAGATTTACATCATTGATGAAGCACATCAGCTTGGACCCGGAGCAGCGAACGCACTCCTTAAAGTTGTGGAAGAGCCACCTCCCCACGTTATCTTTATCTTTGCAACAACTGAGCCAGAGAAATTAATCTCAACAATTCGCTCACGTACTCACCACTATCCATTCCGTTTAGTTCCACCAGGAATTTTGGGCGAGCATTTAGAGAAGATCTGCACACAAGAAGGCGTCAAAGTCGCTAAAGGCGTTATTCCACTAGTTGTTCGTGCAAGTGGGGGATCAGTCCGAGATGCGCTAAGTATCTTGGGTCAGCTGCTCGCCGGTGCTGGTGCTGAAGGCGTCAGCTACGAAATTGCGATTCAATTACTTGGCTTTACAGATGGCGCACTACTCGATGATGCAGTCGAAGCACTCGCGGCACGTGATGGCGCAACGCTATTTAAGACTGTCGATCGAGTTATTGAATCAGGACATGATCCGCGCCGCTTTGCCAGTGATTTCTTAGAGCGACTTCGCGATCTCATGATCGTTGATGCACTCGCTGCAACAAACGCTAATTCAATCTTGCGCGAAATTCCAGAAGATCAACTTGAGCGAATGGTCGCCCAAGCAAAGAATCTCGGAGCAGCAACACTTTCACGTGCTGCAGATATTGCAGCCGAGGGACTCACGCAGATGCGTGGCGCTACAGCTCCACGCTTGATACTCGAACTTATCTGCGGTCGCATGTTGTTGCCGATGGGCGATGCCAGCGAGGCAGGACTACTTGCACGCCTTGAAAGACTCGAGCGCGTACAAGGAATGGCAACATCAGCTCCGGTTGCGGCGTCAGCACCTGCAGTAGCACCTGCAAAGAAAGCAGAGTCTGTCGCTCAATCAATTGTCGAAGAAAAGGTTGAAGTTAAAGCAGTAGTTGAAGAAGTTAAGAAGAGTGCAGCTGCTCCAGTAGATGCACTTGATGTTGCAGCACTTCGTCGCATGTGGCCTGAAGTTATTGAAAATGTAAAGAAGCGCCGTCGCCTAACTTGGTCACTGCTAAGTGCTAGTGCGCAGATTCTTGGACTTGATGACAAGGCAATCACAATTGGTATTGCTAATGCAGGTGCACGTGATTCATTCATCCGCTCTGAATCAGATGAGATTCTGCGCCAAGCATTTATTGATGTCACAGGACTTGATCGCAAGATCGAAGCACTTGTTGATCCATCGATTGATCCAAGCAACAACCCTGTTGCAAGCGCTGTTCGCACCGATGAAGCGCCAACAGATAAGACGCTCTTGAGTGGCGCTGCCTTGTTGGCGGCTGAGCTTGGCGCAACTGTGATTTCTGAAAAGAATAAGTAAATATGACTTCAGGAATGTATGAAGGTGCGATTCAGGATTTAATTGATGCGCTCGGCCGCTTACCCGGTATCGGACCGAAGTCAGCACAGCGAATTGCATTCCATATTCTGCAGAGCGAAAATGAAACTGCGCACGCACTCGTTGATGCGATCCGAACAGTGAAAGAGCGAGTGAAGTTCTGTGTGCAATGTGGCAATGTTTCAGAAGAAGATGAGTGTCGCATCTGTCGTGATCCACGTCGTGATCCCACACAGATCTGTGTTGTTGAAGAGAGTAAAGATGTTATTGCTATCGAACGCACACGCGAATTCCGCGGCAAGTACCACGTGCTTGGTGGTGCGATCAGTCCGATCGATGGCATCGGTCCGGAGCAGTTGCGTATTCGTGAGCTAATGACGCGGTTAGCTGATTCAAATATCACCGAAGTCATTTTGGCTACAGATCCCAACCTCGAGGGAGAAGCGACAGCGACTTACTTGGCTCGCCTGATTAAGCCGATGGGCCTGAACGTCTCGCGCCTTGCTAGCGGTCTTCCTGTGGGCGGAGATCTTGAATATGCAGATGAAGTGACTCTGGGTCGCGCTTTTGAGGGACGCCGAAACGTAGAGGGATAGTTTTCTCATATTCTGAGATGCTCACCGTCTCATTATCTGGAAATTCGGCAATTTGGGTAGCCCCGAGCCCAGCAGATAGTTCACACTTATCTATATGGGACTTATCGTTCAGAAATATGGCGGATCGTCGGTAGCAGATGCCGATGGGATGAAGCGCGTTGCCGCTCGCATCGTCGCCTCCAAAAAGGCGGGCAATCAGGTCGTCGTCGTCGTTAGTGCGATGGGCGATACCACCGATGAGCTCATCGAATTAGCCAATGCCGTAACCCCAATCCCACAAGGTCGCGAACTCGACATGTTGCTTACAGCTGGTGAGCGAATTTCAATGGCGTTATTAGCGATGGCGATTAACAATTTAGGTTTCGAAGCTCGATCATTTACTGGAAGCCAGGCCGGCGTAATTACAGACTCGGTGCACGGCAAAGCGCGCATCATTGATGTAACTCCGAGTCGCATCCAAGAGGCAATCAACGAAGGTGCGATCGCGATCGTTGCCGGTTTCCAAGGAATTTCGCAAGATACAAAAGACATCACAACTCTTGGTCGCGGTGGTTCAGATACAACTGCAGTTGCGCTCGCAGCAGCACTCGATGCCGATGTCTGCGAAATCTACACAGATGTCGATGGCGTCTTTAGCGCGGATCCTCGCGTTGTCCCTGCAGCGCGCAAGTTAAAGACAGTGACATATGACGAGATGCTCGAACTCGCAGCAGCAGGTGCAAAAGTTCTTCACCTGCGTTGCGTCGAATATGCACGCCGTTTTGATTTACCAATTCACGTACGTTCATCATTTTCACCTAACGAAGGAACCTGGGTGGTTGCAAATCACCCTGAAGGAGGCACCATGGAGCAAGCAATCATCTCGGGCGTTGCACACGACAAGTCCGAAGCCAAGATCACCATCGTTGGTGTTCCAGACCGAACAGGTGTTGCAGCGCGCATCTTCCAAGCAATCGCCGATGCTGACATCAACATCGACATGATTGTGCAGAACGTATCTGCTGCCGCTACAGGTCTTACAGATATCTCTTTCACGCTTCCAAAAGCAGAAGGATCAAATGCAACTGCTGTCTTGCAGCGCATCCAAGGGGAAGTTGGATTCGCATCAATTCTCTACGATGACACAATCGGAAAGCTCTCACTTGTTGGCGCAGGAATGCGCTCAAACCCTGGTGTGACAGCAACTTTCTTCGCTGCCATGTCTGAAGCAGGCGTCAACATTGAAATGATTTCAACATCTGAAATTCGCATCTCAATCATCGTGCGCGAAGCAGATCTAGAGCGTGCCACAAAGGCGGCTCACACTGCTTTCCAGCTCGATGCTGATCAGATTGAAGCAGTTGTATATGGGGGAACAGGGCGATGACTCAGAAGAAGACAAAGGCTAAGAAGAAACTTCCTTCACTCGCGGTTGTTGGTGCAACCGGTGCAGTCGGAACAGTAATGCTCGATATTTTGAGTACACGTAAGAACGTATATGGAGAAATTCGTCTTATCGCATCTGCTCGTAGCGCAGGAAAGAAATTGATCTGTCGCGGTGAAGAGTTAACAGTCGTTGCACTCTCACCTGAAGCTTTCGATGGAATCGATATTGCCATGTTCGATGTTCCAGATGAGATCTCAGCGGAGTGGGCTCCAATTGCTGCATCTCGCGGTGCGGTTGTTGTAGATAACTCTGGCGCATTCCGCATGGATAAAAAGGTTCCGCTTGTTGTTCCAGAAGTAAATCCAAAAGATATTAAGAAGCGTCCTAAGGGAATCATTTCAAATCCAAATTGCACAACTCTCTCTATGATCGTTGCGATGGGTGCACTCAACAAGAAGTTTGGTTTGAAGTCACTTGTCGTCTCTTCTTATCAGGCAGCATCTGGTGCTGGCCAATCAGGAATTGATGCACTGCATGATCAGATTTCAAAAGTTGCTGGCAAGAACTTAGGATCTACAGCAAAGGATGTGCGAGGAGCAATCAAGGACCTCGGTCCATTCCCTGCTCCTCTTGCAATGAACGTTATCCCGTGGGCTGGTTCACTTAAAGAAGACGGGTATTCATCAGAGGAACTCAAAGTTCGCAATGAATCACGAAAGATTTTAGGAATGCCTAAACTCAAAGTTGCTGCAACGTGTGTACGAGTTCCAGTAATTACAACTCATTCACTCACAGTGCATGCAACATTTTCTAAGGTTGTCACACGCAAGGCGGCACAATCAGCACTTGCTAAGGCAGAAGGTGTCGTTCTTTATGACAATCCAGAGAAGCAGGAATTTCCGACTCCAGCAGATGTTGTAGGAACAGATCCAACATGGGTTGGTCGTGTGCGCCAATCACTTGATGACCCTAAATCAATCGATCTCTTTGTCTGTGGCGATAATTTACGCAAGGGAGCAGCGCTAAATACTGCTCAAATCGCTGAGTTACTTGCTGCTGAATTCACAAAGTAAGGCTGGATAGACTGCCCACCATGACAATCGTTGTTGCAGGTGGCACAGGCCTAGCGGGTTCTGCAATCGTCCGTGCATATGCCGCTGCCGGTAATGAAGTGATCCCCGTTAGTCGTAAGGTCGTTGATCTCTTGGATCGAGAAGCAACCTTTGAATTCATCGCATCCGTTAAGCCAACGCTAGTTATTGATGCAGCAGCAAAGGTCGGTGGCATTGGTGCCAACAATTCATTCCCGGTTGAGTTTCTTGCAGATAACGTGCGCATCCAAAGCAATCTCATGGAGGCATCGCACGCAGCAAATGTTGAAAAGTTTATCTTCTTAGGTAGCTCTTGTATTTATCCAAGAGACTGCGCGCAGCCAATCAAAGAAGATTATCTGCTAACAGGACCACTCGAAGAGACTAATTCGGCATACGCGGTTGCAAAGATTGCCGGCATTGAACTCATTAAGTCATATAGAAAAGAGTATGGTCGCAAGTGGATCTCACTTATGCCAACTAATCTTTATGGGCCATTTGATAATTTCGAACTGCAGGGTTCGCATGTACTTCCTGCATTTATCCGCCGCTTTGTTGAGGCTGCTGAGATGAGTGTTGCAGTTGAGACTCTGTGGGGCACCGGTTCACCAAAGCGCGAATTTCTTCACGTCGATGATTTAGCTGCAGCAGTCTTGCATCTAGGTGAAAAGTACGATGAGTCCGGACATATCAACATTGGAACAGGCGAAGATCTGACCATCAAAGAACTTGCAGAATTAGTTGCAGAACTTGCAGGATTTAAGGGTGAAATCGCCTGGGATGCAACAAAACCCGATGGCACCCCTCGCAAGGTCCTTGATGTTTCTAAGGCAAAGTCACTAGGTTGGGCACCAAAGATTTCGCTTCGCGAAGGAATTGCATCAACAATTGAGTGGTACAAAAATGCAGCAGCAAAGGGAGAGTTACGTAGATGAGTAGAAAAGTCGCGCTGATTACTGGTGTTACCGGCCAAGACGGTTCATACCTTGCAGAGTTCTTGCTTGCTAAAGGATATGAAGTCCATGGTCTTATTCGTCGTTCATCTACCTTCAACACTTCTCGCATCGATCACATTTATCAGGATCGACATGAGAAGAACCCTCAACTATTTCTTCATTATGGCGATCTAATTGATGGCGTAGGACTTACAAACCTCATTCGTGAAATCAAACCAACTGAGGTTTATAACCTTGGCGCACAATCACACGTACAGGTCTCTTTCACAATGCCGCAGTACACAGGCCAGGTTGATGCAGTCGGCGCAGTTGGACTCCTTGAAGCAATCCGCAGCGCAGATATCGATACCCGTTTCTACCAAGCATCCACATCTGAACTCTTTGGTTCAACTCCACCGCCACAGAATGAAACTTCTGTTTTTCGACCACAATCACCATATGCCGCTGCAAAGTTGATGGCCTACTGGTGCACTGTTAACTATCGCGATGGTTACGGAATGCATGCAACTAATGGAATCCTCTTCAACCACGAATCACCACGTCGCGGTGAAACATTTGTGACTCGTAAGATCACACGTGCGGTTGCTGCAATCAAAGCCGGCAAGCAAGACAAGGTCTTTCTTGGAAACCTCGATGCTGTTCGCGACTGGGGATATGCCAAGGAGTATGTCGAATCAATGTGGTTGATGCTTCAACAAGATAAGCCAGATGATTACGTCGTTGCTACAGGTGTTGGGGCGACAGTAAAAGACTTCGCAGAGGCAGCATTTGCGCGTGCAGGACTTAATTGGGCAGACCACGTTGAGACAGATAAGAAGTACATTCGCCCAACAGAGGTTGATGCACTCATCGGCGATCCATCAAAAGCGCAGAAAGCATTTGGATGGAAGGCCACAACTCACTGGAAAGAACTTGCTGAGTTGATGGTTGATGCAGATATCGCAGCTCTAAAAGCTTAAATAAGAGTTACAAGCGAAACTTCTGGAGGACTTGCTACGCGAATGCGGGCAAATGGACTTGTTCCCATTCCAGCAGATACATGTAGATAAGGCTCATCGCCAAACTTTGTTAATCCTCGTGCACGCCAATTAGGTAGATCGCAATTTGTTGTGAGCGCACGCGAACCACCAATCCATGGAAGTCTCACTTGTCCGCCATGTGTGTGTCCAGCAAAGATCGCATCAAGTCCATCTTCTGCCATTCCCTTAAGAACTCGCAGATATGGCGCATGTGTAACTCCGATTGCGATATCGCATGTCTCAGGAAAACCCGCAACGAGTGAGTAATCATCGAATTCAAGATGTGCATCGTCTGTGCCACGAGCTTCGATTGCTGTTCCATTAATTGTAATAGTCGCACGATGGTGATTGAGATTTTTCCATCCACGAGCTTGTAAACCAAGATCCAATTCAGGCCAAGGAAGATCTTCACCATGAACTCGCTTGCCATGATCTGGCAGCAAGTACTTCAGCGGATTCTTTGGTTTTGGTGCGTAATAATCATTTGAACCAAAGACAAAGAGTCCAGGAGTATCAAGAAGTGGTTCAAGAGCTTCAAAGACAACTGGCACCGCATCCATGTGTGCCAAGAAATCCCCTGTGCTAATTACCAAATCGGGCTTAAGTGTGGCGAAAGATTTGATATCTGCAATCTCAGTTTTTCGGGCAGGAGTTAGATGAAGATCGGAGAAGTGAAGGATGCGAATGGGTGCGTGGCCTTTGGGCAGAATCGGGATCTGCGCCTCGCGTAATACATAACTCATGATTTCCGAAGGATAGTGGAGCATGAGAAGATTAAGGCATGGGACTAAAAGAGACACTCAAGAGCGACCTTACTGAAGCAATTCGTTCAAGCGACAAGCTTGTATCCGGCACGATCCGCATGGTTTTAACTGCGATCACCAACGAAGAAGTTTCCGGTAAAGAGGCACGCGTACTTACCGATGCCGAGATCATTACCGTTCTCACGCGTGAAGCAAAGAAGCGCCGCGAAGCATCCGAAGAATTTGCAAAGGCTGGACGTGAAGATAAGGCAGCTGAGGAAAAGGCTGAAGGCGAAGTTATTGCCCGCTATCTCCCAGAACAATTGAGTGAAGATGAAGTGAAGAAACTTGTTGCCGTAGCGATTGCATCAACTGGTGCTGCTGGACCTGCCGACATGGGCAAGGTGATGGGCGTTCTTAAGCCTCAAGTTGCAGGAAAAGCAGATGGTGGAATGGTTTCTACATTGGTTAAGGCAGCACTTGCAGCCTTAGGGGGAGGAAATTAATATGAAGTTTGAATACGCAACGGTTCCATTGCTCTCACATGCGACAAAGCAGATTCTTGATACATGGGGTTCCGACGGATGGGAACTCGTAACAGTTATTCCAGCTCCTGGTGGAGAGCAACTCGTTGCTTACATGAAGCGAGAGGTTAAGTAATGACTACAAATGTTCGCGCAAAATTAGCCGAGAAAGGATTAACGCTTCCTGTTGCAACAAAGCCACTTGCCGCTTACGTTCCTGCAGTTCGCACCGGCAACATAGTTTTTACAGCTGGGCAACTTCCCATGGTTGATGGCGCAATTGCTAAGACGGGAAAAGTTGGCTCAGATGTCACAGTTGAAGAGGCATATGAGTTAGCAAAAATCTGTGCGATCAACGCACTTGCAGCTGTCGAACTTGTTGCTCCAGTTGATTCGATCGTGAAGGTCGTTCGCATTGTCTGTTACGTCAATGGAGCGCCAGGATTTGTAAGCCAGCCAGCCGTTGCTAACGGTGCATCAGAGTTGTTTATGCACATTTGGGGCGAAGCAGGAGTCGCTGCACGTAGCGCTTTAGGAGTTGCAGAGTTGCCACTTAATTCACCGGTTGAGGTTGAACTCACCGTTGAAGTTGCCTAAGAAGAGATTACTTACCGCGCTTACTTAAGCGCTCTAGGTCAGTAATCAATACTGCGCGACCATCGAGGCGAAGCCATCCGCGGCCTGCAAAGTCTGCAAGGGCTTTGTTGACTGTTTCGCGAGATGCTCCAACAAGCTGAGCAAGTTCTTCTTGAGTAAGTTCGTGCTGCACAAAGAGACCTTCAGGAGTTTCCTTACCAAAACGCTCACCGAGATCAATGAGCGCCTTAGCAACGCGACCTGGAACATCAGAGAAGACAAGGTCGCCAACAGCTTCATTAGTGCGACGAAGGCGTTGAGCCAATCGAGCCAAGAGCTGTAATGAGACATCTGGATTTTCACGAAGCCATGGAATCAACTTCTCGTGACTCAAGGAGAGAAGCTTTGCGTCAGTTACTGCAGTTGCAGCTGATGTGCGTGGACCTGGATCAAAGAGTGAGAGCTCGCCAAACATTTCGCCGGGGCCAAGGATTGATAAGAGGTTCTCGCGACCATCTCCACTTGAGGTGCCAAGCTTGAGTTTTCCTTCAACGATGACGTAAACATGCTCGCCACTATCGCCTTCTTTAAAGAGGATTCCGCCCTTGCTGATTTTTACCGAATCCATAGATGCGCGCAGTGAAACGGCGGCTGCATCATCTAGTGCAGTAAAGAGTGGGGCCTTGCGTACAACTTCATCTTCGATGGACACGGGGGTAGTTTACTCGTATGAGCGCAGATCGCGAAACCAGGAAGAGTGCTAGCGCTATTTATCGAAACCTCACCAAAACCTACCCAGAGGTTGATTGCGAGCTCGATTTCCAAAACCCGCTTGAATTAGTTATCGCTACTCTCCTATCAGCGCAGTGCACAGATAAGCGCGTAAATGCGGTGACCCCACGTCTCTTTAAAAAGTATAAAAATGTTCGAGCGTACGCAAAAGCCCCAATCGAAGATATTGAAGAGATCATTTATCCACTTGGTTTTTATCATGCAAAAGCGCGGCACATTAAAGGTCTGAGCGCAAAGATCATTGAAGATTTTAATGGAGAAGTTCCTGCAACGTTAGAAGAGTTAATCACCTTGCCAGGAGTTGGTCGCAAGACGGCTAATGTTGTATTGGGTCATGCCTTTGGAATTCCTGGAATTACTGTTGATACCCACTTCGGTCGGCTCTCTCGACGTTTTCATTGGAGCACTTCGATGGATCCGGTAAAGGTCGAGCATGAAGTGGGCGAACTCATTCCACAAAAAGAATGGACCAATCTTTCCCAACGGATGATTTGGCATGGACGACGGGTATGTCATTCACGTAAACCAGCATGTGGGGCATGCACACTTGCAAAGATATGTCCTTCGGTAGGCATCGGTGAGATGGACTCAGAGAAGGCAGCGCTACTTGTGAAAACAGATAAGGATTTCCGATGAAGAAGGCCGCGCTTGTTGCAGCACTATTACTGCTCGCTGGATGTGGTCAAGCAACTTCAGCGCTACCTGGCAATGGCGTAGTTGTTGATTGTTCTTCAATTTCGACAGTCGCAACAAATAATGAGTCAGTCTCGCTTGAATGCTTAGACGGTAATTCGACTGTCAATATAGGACAGATCAAAGGACCAGCACTTGTAAATGTCTGGGGATCTTGGTGTGGGCCTTGCAAAGAGGAGATGCCAATTTTTGTTGATTTCCACAGCAAATATAGAGAGAAAGTCTCACTCATCGGCATCAGTGTTGAGGAAGCAGATGCCCAGAATGCGCGCGACTTTGTAAAACTGTATGGAATGAGTTGGCCGAATCTCAATGATCCCGATGGAAGCACACGTGCAACCTTAGGAATGGGAGTGCCGATCACCTTGTTTATCGATGCTCAAGGCAAAGTCGCCTATAGAAAAATCGGAGTTGTCACTACTATTAAAGAATTAGAAAGTGATACGGAAAAATATTTAGGAGTCCTGCTATGAACTATGTAGATATTCTGATTATTCTTGCCGTTGCTCTCTCCTTCATTTCAGGTTACAAAAATGGATTCCTTAAGACAATCTTCGCTGTAATTGGAAACATTGGCGGAGCGATACTCGGTCTCTTGCTTGCACTTAATCTGATGGGAGATTGGGCACTTGACGGAAAGAAAGTCGGCATCGCAGTAGCTTCGATCTTCCTGGGTTCATTTGCTGGTCGCATGATTGCGAGTGCTGTAACAAAGGGGCTAAAGGCAACGATTATTCGTGGACCGTTGGCATTTATTGATCAGATCGCAGGTGCTGCGCTACATCTAGTGCGCACAGTGATCTTTATCTTTCTCATCGGTGCGATATTGACCTGGTCACCATGGCAGAGTGGAAAAGATGCGATTGCAAAGAGTGATCTTTATCCAAAGATTGAGAGCAATCTTCCAGGCGTAGTGACCGCCATTAAAGATACGGTGAAGGAAAAACTAGAAGGAATTAATCTTCGTCCTTAGAAGAATGTAAGCCCTCTGCAATTAGCTTCATTACATTCGGATCAGCCAAAGTTGTAGCATCTCCAACAGCGCGATTTTCAGCCACATCTTTAAGAAGACGTCGCATAATCTTGCCGCTTCGTGTCTTTGGCAACTCGTTGACGACCATGATCTGGCGAGGGCGTGCAATGGCACCAATTTCCTTAGTCACGTGCGCGCGTAATTCCTTAACCAGAGCATCTCCGTTTGCATGTTCGATACCAGCACGCAAAATAACGAAGGCGACGATTCCTTGTCCTGTCATCTCATCGGCGGCGCCAACGACAGCCGCTTCAGCCACTGCTTCATGTGAGACAAGTGCTGATTCAACTTCAGTTGTTGAGATGCGGTGGCCAGAAACGTTCATCACATCATCGACTCGACCCAATAACCAGATAGCGCCTTCGTTATCTAACTTTGCACCATCTCCTGCAAAGTAAATGCCATCAAAGCGAGACCAGTAATTTTCGCGGTAGCGCTGGTCTTCTCCCCAGACACCGCGCAACATTGATGGCCATGGTTTATCAAGAATCAAATAACCGCCGTGTCCATTTGGAACTGCAACACCATTGTCATCAACAACTTTTGCGCTGATGCCAGGTATCGCTGACATCGCAGAACCTGGCTTAGTACTTGTAACACCAGGCAGAGGTGAAATCATGATTGCACCAGTTTCGGTCTGCCACCAGGTATCAACGATTGGACAACGGTTTCCACCAATGATTTCGCGATACCACATCCACGCTTCTGGATTAATTGGTTCTCCCACTGATCCAAGAAGGCGCAGCGATGAGAGATTGTGTGCTTGTGGGAACTCATCTCCCCACTTCATCCATGTGCGAATCAGTGTTGGCGCTGTATACAAAATTGTCACGCCGTACTTTGCAATGATTTCAAACATGCGACCCTTATGTGGGGTATCTGGAGTTCCTTCATACATAACCTGCGTCGCACCATTTATTAGCGGCCCATATACAACATATGAGTGGCCGGTAATCCAACCAACATCTGCCGTGCACCAATACACATCGGTCTCTGGCTTGAGATCAAAGACGGCGCGATGAGTAAATGCTGCCTGCGTGAGATA
>JBILEX010000009.1:0-13323 GCA_044351895.1 Candidatus Planktophila sp. | reverse complement strand
AATTGCTTTTGGTAGATCATCAGCAATCTTCTGTCCGAAATCGAGCACTACAACTCGATCTGAAACCTTCATTACCAAGGACATGTCATGTTCAATTAGAAGAACCGTGTAGCCAGCATCGCGGATACGACGAATCGTGTCAGCTAGCTCGACTTTCTCTGCTGGGTTAAAGCCAGCTGCGGGTTCATCGAGAAGTAGAAGCTTTGGCTCAGTACCCAGTGCGCGAGCGATCTCTAAACGGCGCTGCACACCGTAAGGAAGATTCTTTGCCAAACGGTCTGAATACTCGCCGATACCAATAAAGTCTAATAACTCCTGGGCTCGAGCCTTATCTCGCTTCTCTTCGCGGCGCGAAATAGGCATTCCAAATAAACCAGATAACAAACCTGACTTTTTATGGGTGTCAGTCGCTGTCATCACATTCTCAAGGGATGTCATATCTCCCCATAGGCGAATATTTTGGAAAGTTCGCGCTATGCCAGAACGCGTGATCTTGTATCGCTTCTTTCCAGCTAAAGACTGACCTTCAAAAGAGATAACTCCAGATGTAAGCGCGTAGACACCGGTGATCACATTGAAGATTGTTGTCTTTCCTGCGCCATTTGGTCCGATGAGTCCGAGGATCTCTTGCGGCTTAACATCGAATGAAACGTCATTGAGGGCTGTAACGCCACCAAATTTCATAGTGACATTCTTGAGACTTAAAAGTGGCTCTGTCATGACTTCTCCTTCGTTACGATCGCTTTTTCGCGCTTCTTACGTGGGAGCAAACCATCTGGTCGCAAGTTCATCATAATCACAAGAACTAAGCCGAAAACGAGGAGTCGCGCTTCAGATAAGAATCTAATTCGATCTGGAAGATAAGCCAAAACTACCGCTCCCAGAATGACGCCCCAGATATTTCCCATTCCACCGAAGACGACGCAGGCAAGAATCAGAATTGAGATCTGCAGCGTGAAGTTATCAGGTGCGATGTAGAGAGTCTTCGAAGCGTAAAGAACGCCAGCTGCTCCGCCTACAGATGCTCCAAGGACAAAGGCCCAGATCTTATATTTGAAGGTAGGAACTCCTAGGAGTTCTGCAACATCTTCATCCTGGCGGATTGATTCCCATGCTCGCCCCGCTCTGCGCGCTGAGAGGCGGCGAACCATCCAGATAGCAAGAAGGATAAATACTAATAAGGTCCAGAAGTAAATTCGGTGACTATCGAATGCGTATTCGAATCCAAATATTGCCGGAGGTGTTGGAATATTCTGAATTCCTTCAGAGCGACCCAAAGCTCCGAGGTTGAGAGCAACAATTCTTACGATCTCTCCAAAACCCAAAGTAATAATGGCGAGGTAATCTCCGCGAAGCTTGAGTGCGGGAACGCCCAGAATCAAACCTGCAAACATCGACATAGCAATACCGATAGGGAGAATTTCCCACGTATTTAGATCGGTTTTCGTGCCCAGAAGTCCCATTGTGTAGGCGCCGATTGCAAAAAATGCAACGTACCCGAGATCTAGAAGACCACTCTTTCCAATGACAATATTGAGGCCAATCGCCATTAAGACGTACATGGCAACGGGATTTACTAAGACTGATTCATAGCTTGCAACAGGAGTATTGAGAATCGTTCCACCCATGAATGGAAGAGATGCCACAGCGGCAATTGATGCAAGAACAATTGCTGCTCGTGCCGGCCTTCCTGACTTTTCCCAAACCTCGGCGCCTTTATCGCGTAAATTAATCATCACACCCTCGATTGCGTCATAGATTCACCAAAGATACCGTTCGGTCTGGTGTAAAGAACAAGGACTAGAACTATAAATACTGTTACGGCTTTCCACTGTGTACCGAGGAAGAATGATGCGTATGTCTCCAGGAGTCCTAAAGCTAACCCTCCAAAGAAAGCGCCCTTAATATTTCCAATGCCGCCAAGAATCGCTGCAGTAAAGGCAGCAATACCAAGTTCAAAGCCAATGCTTGATGCAGTGTTCTCATACTTTAAAACATAGAAGAATCCTGCTGCACCAGTCATCAAGCCACCGATTAGAAAAGTTGCGGAGATGACTCCGTCAATATTAATTCCCATAAGTCGAGCAGCATTTGCATTCATCGATACTGCTCGGATTGCCTTACCCATACGAGTTTTATTAATAAAGGTAGTAAGAGCAATAAAGAGCGCTAGCGCTGCGATTACAATAATTGTGTTATCCAGACGAATACCTGCATCAAAGAACTGACCGATGAAAGTCTTGTCCATGGCTCGCGGGGCAGCAACTGGACGAGAGTCAGTCATGATGCGCACTGACTCCGCGAGAACCATTGAAACGCCAATTGCAGAGATAAGCGGAGCTAAAATTCCAGAGTTTCTCCTGCGCAAACGACGATAAGCGACAAGCTCCACAACTAATGATAGTAAACCTGAAACAAGCATAGAAATTACTAGAGCAGTTGCCAAGATAAACCAGAGGCGGAGCCCGGTTGCATACTCTGAACTCTGAGTAAACTTGAAGACATCGCGAACAACAATCACGGTAGCAAATGTGCCGACCATGAAAATTTCAGAGTTAGCGAAGTTGATCATGCGAAGAACACCATAAACGAGGGTGTAGCCAAGAGCGATAAGGATGTAGATAAATCCTAAGCTCAGGCCTCCAAAGGTCAGAGACCAGAATTGATCAAGAAAATTACCTATCAAGGACTTTATTTCCTAACTACTTGGCTGCGCGGAAAGCTTCAATAAATCAGACCCGACAGGCCGTCCCATGTGGACGGCCTGCCGGATCTTTTGATTTAGTCGAGCGTTATTACTTAATTGGGCCTGTGAACTTGATGACTCCGTCTTTAACTTCGAAGCCGTTCATAACTCCACCAGCAACGTCACCGTTCTTGTCGAACTTGATTGTTGTTCCGGTGAGTGACTTACCACTGTAAGACTTCACGCACTTAAGCATTGCAGCGCGGGTTGTATTACCCTTAGCGATGCAGTTGAGAAGCACATTTGCAGCATCGATTGACTCAGCTGCGTATACTCCTGAAGCCTTACCCATCTTGGCCTTGAAATCTGCTTCAATCGCAGCAGAGATTTCACTAAGTGGAACAGTTCCAGCAGTTAGACGTACACCCTCAAGAACTGCCTTAGGTGCAAGTGTTGGGAAGCTTGGGCTAAGTACTCCGTCGCCGCCTGCAAGGATTCCTGTGTATCCGCTGTCGCGAAGCTGCTTGAAGAATGGTGCAGCCTGTGGGAAGTAACCGGTGTAGATCACAACGTTTGCAGCAGCAGTCTTAACCTTAGCGATTGTTGCAGACCAGTCAGTTGTCTTATCTGAAACGCTGTCGTATCCAACAGCTTGTCCTGCAGGAATTGATGGCTTCATGTAGTCAACAAGGCCAACACCGTAAGCTGACTGATCGTCAACGATGAATACCTTAGGAGCTGTTACACCCTTTGTTGCTAGCTTGAAGAGTGATGGTCCCTGAACCTTGTCAGTTACAACGACGCGGTGGAATACAGGGAATCCAATCGCACCAGCAGCAGGATCAGTAATTGATACGCGAGTTGCTGATGGTGAAATCATTACGAGGTTACGCTGCTTGTAGAATGGCAATGACGCAATTGTTGCTCCAGAGTATGCAGCGCCTACAAGACCGATGATCTTTGCATTTGATGCGATTCCTGGTGCAACCTTTGCTGCCTGATCAGGTGCACCCTGGTCATCAGCCTTAACAAGTGAAACTACATACTTTCCTTTGTTCTTAGCATTGAACAACTTGATGGCATATTCAACGCCAGCAACTTCGTCCTGACCAACTTGGGCTTCTTCGCCTGTTAGTGGGCCCTGAAAAGCGATGGTTATCTTCTTAGCGGCAGCCTGAGCTGTGGTTGCTGAAGTCACTCCAAATACGAGTGATGCAACTGAACCAACGGCAAGGGCTTGTATCAATTTTTTATTCATTGTTGCCTTTCCTGTTCTTGTGTCCCGGGACAGGGAGATGGAAAGGGTAATGGCAGGGGTGAGGTCTGGGCAAGGTGAATAGTCCTATTTCCGCGTTCCTACTGTTACTTTTTGGTTACAAAATAGAGAGATCTAGTGAGGGACGGCATCGGGGCTGATTACAGCCTGAGCCACTTCTTTCATAGTGAGACGGCGATCCATGGCTGCCTTTTGAATCCAAGAAAATGCCTCTGGCTCGGTGAGATTGAGGGCAGCCATCAAGATTCCCTTAGCTCGATCAATAATCTTGCGAGTCTCAAGACGATCATGAAGATCGGCCACCTCCGCAGCCAAAGATTTCATTTGTAGATGCCTACTAATTGCAATCTCAATAGCCGGCACTAAATCATTGATTGTAAATGGCTTCAGTACATATGCCATGACACCTGCATCACGAGCGCGATCTACAAGTTCTCGCTGGCTAAATGCGGTGAGCATCAATACTGGACAGGTTGTGATGATCTCCTCGGCTGCGCTGATACCATCAAGTATTGGCATCTTCACATCAAGAATTGCTAAATCTGGTTTTTGCTCTTGAACAAGTTCAATCGCTTGCGCTCCATCACTCGCTTGCGCGATAACCTCATAGCCCGCTTCAGCGAGCATCTCAACCAGATCCATACGAATAAGCGCTTCATCTTCAGCGACAACTATGCGCACAGGTGAGTGCGTTGTTGCGCTCTGACCTTGATCGGAATTCATGTGCCCCGAGTCGGATTCGAACCGACACTATGCAGTGTTTGAGACTGCCCTCTCTACCGTTGGAGTACCGAGGCTAACTGCGAGAATCTTAACCTCTCCCCTGCCTTGAGACCGAATTGCAAGAATTAGCGATAGGCGGGAGCAGCGCCAGCGACGGCATCACCCATACGGTGTACGCGCATCGCATTGGTAGAGCCTGGAATTCCTGGAGGTGAGCCCGCGACAATAATCACGCTATCGCCAATAGTTGTGCGCTTGCTCTCAAGGAGAAGTCCATCGACCTGCTTCACCATCTCATCGGTATGTGAAACAACAGGAGTAATCATTGGTTCAACACCCCACGAAAGAGCGAGACGGTTATAGGTTCCGTGATCTGGAGTAAGTGCCAAGATTGGAATAGGTGAGCGAAGACGCGACATTCGTCGAGCAGAATCACCGCTTTGAGTAAAGGCTACGAGGAACTTTGCTCCTACGATCGCGCCAACTTCAACTGCCGCTTTAGTTATCGCTCCACCTTTTGTGCGAGGCTCGTGCTTCAGTGGACGAATTCGTTCAAGTCCACCTTCTTCAGTTCTTTGAATAATGCGAGACATAGTCTGCACCGCCTCGATAGCAAATTCGCCCACGCTGGTTTCGCCAGAGAGCATAAGTGCATCTGCGCCATCGAGCACAGCGTTGGCACAGTCAGTGGCTTCAGCGCGAGTTGGACGGGAATTTGTAATCATCGAATCAAGCATCTGTGTTGCAACAATGACTGGCTTAGCAGCATCTCGAGCTAACTCGACGCAACGCTTTTGAACTAGCGGTACATCTTCAATCGGCAGTTCGACACCAAGGTCACCGCGAGCAACCATGATGCCATCGAAAGCTTCAACAATTCCAACCAGATTATCGACTGCTTGTGGTTTCTCAATCTTCGCAATCACTGGAATGCGAATTCCTTCTTCATCCATAATGCGATGTACATCTTTAATGTCATCAGCGCTGCGGACAAATGAGAGTGCAATAAAGTCCGCGCCAACTTTGAGTCCCCAGCGAAGATCATCCATATCTTTTTCAGAGAGCGCGGGTACAGATACTGCAACGCCTGGAAGATTTATTCCCTTGTTGTTGCTTACCGTTCCTGGCTCAATCACCTTAGTGATCACGTCGTTGCCCTTAACTTCTACGACCTCAACCGTGACTTTTCCATCATCGATCAGAATACGATCTCCTGCCTTGCAATCCCCTGGCAAACCTATATAGGTAGTTCCTACTCGCTCTTTTGTTCCCTCAATCTCATCTGTCGTGATGGTGAAGACATCTCCACGAGAAAGATCGTGAGGACCATCTTTGAATCGAGCAAGGCGAATCTTTGGACCCTGAAGGTCGACCAAGATCGCGATGGGAACTCCTGCTTCTGCAGCCGCTTCACGTACGCGATTAAGTCGGTTTTGATGCTCTTCATATCCCCCATGTGAGAGATTTAGACGAGCCATATTCATTCCTGCTGCGATGAGCTCGCGTACCTTCTCCGGTGACTCAACTGCTGGTCCAAGTGTGCAAACAATTTTCGCGCGGCGCATGGTCATACCTTACCTATCTTTATCGATTACTAACGAGTTTGGATTGTGGTGAGTTGTTGGTTTAGACCATCAACGGCCGAGCAGTTGGTGCGATCGGTGCAGGTAGTTGTGTATCTCCTTCAAGGTAAACATCAACTGCAGCTGCAGCACTTCTTCCTTCAGCGATCGCCCACACAATGAGTGATTGACCGCGTCCGGCATCTCCTGCAACAAAAACGCCTTCTGAAGTACTTTGATAAGAATCATCACGCTTTACATTGGTACGTTCATCAAGTTCAACTTCGAGTTGTTCAAAGAGTGGCGTGGCTTCTGTTCCAGTAAAGCCCATTGCTAGGAAAGCAAAATCTGCTGGTATCTCGCGCTCTGTTCCGGGAATTGGTTGGAATTTTCCATCAACCATTTGGGTCTCAACAAGTTTAAGCGCTTTGAGATTTCCGTTTCCATCACCAATAAATTCCTCCGTGCTGACAGAAAAGACTCGCTGATCAAGCTCTTCATGCGCACTTGAAACTCGATAGATCATCGGATACATCGGCCAAGGCTGTGAGCTAGGACGTTCATCGGTTGGACGAGGCATGATCTCAAGTTGAGTCACACTGGCTGCTCCTTGACGTACAGATGTACCAAGACAATCAGCACCAGTATCTCCTCCACCCAAGATGATGACATGCTTTCCTGCAACATTGATCTCAGGGTTTGTAACTTCACCTAGCGCTTGCTTATTTCCCCAAGGTAAAAATTCCATCGCTTGGTAAATACCTTTGTTTTCGCGTCCCTTAATTGGGAGATCTCTCCACTGAGTTGCGCCCAATGCGAGTACGACAGCATCGTACTTCTGGCGTAATTCAGATCCTGTGATGTCGACACCAACGTTAATCCCGGTGCGAAAACGCGTGCCTTCTTTCTCCATCTGAGCAAGGCGGCGATCAATTATGTTCTTCTCCATTTTGAATTCAGGAATTCCATAACGCAGAAGCCCGCCGATCTGATCTGCGCGCTCATAGACAACGACAGTGTGGCCGGCGCGAGTGAGTTGCTGGGCAACCGCCAGACCTGCTGGTCCAGAACCAATGACTGCAACAGTTTTGCCAGTGAGGCGATCTGGAGCCAGTGGCTTAACATCGCCTGAACCAAAAGCTTCTTCAATTGTGCGAAGTTCAACCTGCTTGATTGTTACTGCTTCAGCATTAATTGCGACAACGCATGCAGTTTCGCAGGGAGCAGGACAGAGGCGACCGGTGAACTCTGGAAAATTGTTAGTCGCATGTAAGCGTGCGATTGCTTCTGTTGTGTCGCCGCGGTAGATGAGGTCATTCCACTCAGGGATGAGGTTACCGAGTGGGCATCCTGAGTGACAGAATGGAATGCCGCAATCCATGCATCGTCCTGCTTGTTTCTGAAGATGTTCCATGCTTTGAGGTTCGTAGACTTCGTGCCAATCCTTGATGCGTACATCGACAGGTCGTCTCTTTGGGGTTTCACGTGGAGTGGTTAAAAATCCTTTTGGATCAGCCATTTGCAGCAACCTCCATTACATATTGATCAACCGGAAGACCTTCGCGCGTCGCCTTCTCCATTGCCGCAAGCACGCGTGCATAGTCACGAGGCATTACCAATGAGAAGCGAGATAGAGAGTTCTCCCAATCTAGAAGTAGGTTTCCAGCAACTTGTGATTCTGTCTCATTAAAGAACGAAGTCACAAGAGCTTTCAGGTTTTCCTTTTGGTCGGCCGGCACGGCAAGTACATCAACCATCTCGGTATTGACTAGATCGGCATTGAGATCGAGTACAAAAGCTCGACCTCCAGACATACCAGCTGCAAAGTTTCGTCCAGTTCGGCCGAGAACTACAACAGTTCCGCCGGTCATGTACTCGCAGCCGTGATCGCCAATACCTTCGACGATTGCAGTTGCTCCAGAGTTTCGAACGCAGAAGCGTTCTCCGACTATGCCGCGAAGGAAGAGATCACCTGATGTTGCGCCATAGCCGATAACATTTCCTGCGATGACATTCTCTTCAGATTCGAATGTTGCTTTCTCATCTGGGCGAACGATAATTCGACCGCCTGAGATGCCCTTACCGACATAGTCATTCGAATCACCGAATAGTCTTAATGTCAGACCTGATGGGATGAAGGCACCGAGTGACTGACCTGCAGAGCCACGCAGAGTTACAAGAACAGTATCTGCAGGAAGTCCTACTCCGCCAAATTTACGAGTGATCTCAGCACCAAGCATTGTTCCGACTGTTCGGTTGACGTTGCGCACTGGCGACTCGATTGAAACTTTTGCACCAGAGGTAAGTGCCGCCTGCGCTTTTTCAATGAGAAGATTATCGAGCGCGTGAACAAGACCGTGGTCCTGTGTCGTTGTTTGATAAAGAGCACTCTCAACATCTGGTCGTGCCAATAGTGGAGTGAGATCAAGACCGCTTGTCTTCCAGTGATCAATTGCTCGCTGAGTATTGAGGTACTCCACATGACCAATTGCTTCCTGCAAAGTCCTAAATCCAAGAGATGCCAAAATTTCACGAACTTCTTCTGCAATGTACTCAAAGAAAGTCTCGACAAACTCTGGCTTTCCTGTAAATCTCTTTCGTAGCTCTGGGTTCTGTGTAGCAACGCCAACAGGACATGTATCCAAGTGACATACACGCATCATGACGCAACCAGATACAACAAGTGGAGCGGTAGCAAAGCCATATTCTTCTGCACCCAAGAGTGCAGCAATGACTACATCGCGACCAGTCTTAAGCTGTCCATCAGTTTGCACCACGATGCGATCTCGAAGACCGTTTAGTAAAAGCGTCTGTTGTGTCTCAGCTAGACCGAGTTCCCAGGGAGCTCCTGCGTGCTTAAGGGATGTAAGCGGTGATGCGCCAGTGCCACCATCGTGACCTGAGATGAGAACAACATCTGCATGCGCTTTTGATACTCCAGCTGCAACGGTTCCAACGCCAACTTCTGCAACAAGTTTGACGTGAATACGGGCATTCTTATTTGCATTCTTTAAATCGTGAATTAGCTGGGCAAGATCTTCGATTGAATAAATATCGTGATGTGGTGGTGGCGAGATGAGTCCTACGCCAGGAGTTGAATAACGAACTGATGCGATCCATGGATAGACCTTGTTACCGGGAAGCTGTCCACCCTCTCCCGGCTTAGCACCTTGTGCAACCTTGATTTGAATGTCATCAGCATTTACCAAGTACTCACTAGTTACACCAAAGCGACCAGATGCAACCTGCTTTATTGAGCTCCTCTTGGAATCACCATTAGCCTCTGGTGTAAAGCGAGCAGGATCTTCTCCACCCTCGCCAGTGTTGGATTTTGCGCCGAGACGATTCATGGCGATTGCAAGGGTTTCGTGAGCTTCTTGTGAAATAGAACCATATGACATCGCACCTGTAGAGAAACGCTTAACAATGCTGGCAATGGATTCAACTTCGTCAACAGATATTGGAGTGCGTGTAGTTGTATCAAACTCGAAGAGGCCACGCAGGGTCATCAACGCTTTGCTCTGATCATCAACCGCCTTTGTGTATCTCTTGAAGACGTCATACCGTTTTGATCGAGTTGCATGTTGCAAAGTGAAGACTGTCTCTGGATTAAACAAGTGTGGCTCACCATCGCGGCGCCATTGATACTCGCCACCAATAGGAAGCCGCTTTGTTCCAGGGACTTCTCCCCCTGGCGGGTATGCAATGTGATGACGCTTGATTGTCTCTTCAGCAATCACATCAAGATCTACGCCACCAAGGCGGGATGTCGTTCCAACAAAAAATTCATCTACTACATCTTGAGCAATACCAATCGCCTCAAAAACCTGAGCGCCCGTGTAAGAGGCGATGGTTGAGATTCCCATCTTCGACATAACCTTAAGCACGCCTTTGCCAAGGGCTTTAATAATGTTATGAACGGCCTTCTCTGGAGTGATACCTGTGATCACGCCCTGAATAACTAGATCCTCTGCGCTCTCCATTGCAAGGTATGGATTAACTGCAGCTGCGCCATAACCAATAAGAAGTGCGACATGATGCACTTCGCGCACATCGCCGGCTTCTACAACTAGGCCAACCTTTGTGCGAGTCTTTTGGCGAATCAGATGGTGATGAACCGCGGCGGTGAGCAAGAGAGATGGGATTGGAGTGTCTTCAGCATCACCGTTTCTATCGGAGAGAACAATGATGCGAGCACCGTCGGCGATTGCCTGGCTCACTTCTGCTTTGATCTCGTCGAGGCGATTACGAAGAGTATTTCCATCACCAGAAACAGGGAAAAGCCCTCTCACGACATATGACTGCAGATGTGCGTAGTCCTCATCGGCATTAGCGTGAATAATCTTTGCGAGTTCGTCATTATCGATGACTGGGAATGGAAGGAGAATCTGACGACAGGATTGCGGTCCTGGATCGAGAAGATTATGTTCCGGTCCGATAGATCCCCCAAGGCTTGTAACAATCTCTTCACGGATTGCATCAAGGGGAGGATTGGTTACCTGGGCAAATAGTTGTGTGAAGTAATCAAAGAGAACGCGTGGCTTATTTGAGAGAGCTGCAATTGGAGTATCTGTTCCCATGGAGCCAAGAGCCTCTGCTCCATTTTTTGCCATCGGTGTAATGATGATGCGGAGTTCTTCTTCGGTATATCCAAATGCGCGTTGGCGACGAACAACAGATGAATGCGGATAGATGATGTGTTCGCGAGCCGGAAGATCGGAAAGCTTTACAACACCGTCTTCTACCCATTTCCCATATGGAGCAGCATCGGCCAAGGAATCTTTGATCTCATCATCTTCAATAATGCGTCCTGCCTCAATATCAACAAGGAACATCTTTCCTGGCTGCAAGCGACCCTTACGCGCAATATTTTCTGCAGGAAAATCCAAAACGCCAGCTTCTGATGCAAGAACAACCATGCCATCACGTGTGACCCAGAATCGTGAAGGACGCAGTCCATTGCGGTCTAGTACAGCGCCAACTTGATGTCCATCTGTAAAAGTCACACACGCTGGTCCATCCCAAGGTTCCATCAGTGAAGAATGGAAGGCATAAAAGTCGCGACGCTTCTGCGACATCGTCGCATGGTTCTCCCACGCTTCAGGAATCATCATAAGTACTGAGTGTGGAAGTGATCGCCCACCGAGATAAAGCAACTCAAGAACTTCATCAAATGAGGCAGAGTCGCTTCCTGACATTTCTACAATTGGAAAGAGGCGTGAGATATCTCCTGGGATGAGATCGCTTTGCAGAAGCGCTTCGCGAGCACGCATCCAGTTGCGATTGCCTTTGACGGTATTGATTTCGCCATTGTGAGCAATAAATCGATACGGGTGTGCAAGTGGCCACGATGGAAAAGTATTGGTAGAAAAACGAGAGTGGACTAGAGCTAAAGGAGAGAGAACTCTTTCATCGCTGAGATCAGGGAAGAATTCTTCAAGTTGACCAGTTGTAAGCATTCCCTTGTAGACGATTGTCTGTGAAGAAAATGATGGGAAGTAGATCTCGCCTGCATGTTCTGCCTGCTTACGTAGCGCAAACGCTAAACGATCAAGTGCGATACCACTTTCGCCATTACTCCCTTTAATAAAGAGTTGCTTAAAGATTGGCATTACAGATTGCGCTGTCTTACCGACAGAGATTGGGTTGGTAGGAAGATCGCGCCAACCGATAATTACAAGTCCTTCTTGGGCTGCAAGAGATTCAATGAGAGAAGTTGGATCAAAGCCTGGTTGAATAAATGCAATACCCGTCGCATAACTTCCCTCAGCAGGGAGATCAAAGCCAGAGATTGCGCGATAGAAAGCATCTGGCACGCGAATCAGAATTCCTGCACCATCTCCACTATCTGGTTCGGCACCGGCTGCGCCACGATGTTCAAGATTGCGCAGAGCAGTAAGCGCTTGGGCAACAATTTCGTGAGTTGCAATTTTGTTTAGGGTGGCAACCATCGCAACGCCGCAAGCATCATGCTCATTGGCAGGGTTATATAACCCTTGTGCTGCTGGATATGGAGATGGAAGAGCCATCGAAGAAGATCTCCTGTTGTCGGTTACCGTATGAATTCAACGGGACAACGCTGACCCGTGCTCAGGGTAGCAACTGCCAGCCCAGAGTGAAAGATAAAAGTGGTGATCTAGGGCAACTATCCCAAATTTACGTGCAGAAGGCGTCCAATACCTGCGGTGACAGCCATGCCTATGGCACCACCGATCATGACTCGAAGGGTCGGTCCAAAGACTGACTTGCCCGCAGTTTTGGCACTTAATATCCCTGTGACAAGAAGTCCGAGCAATGCAAAGCCAACAATGCTTAGTGCAACTGTTCCGGGCGTTGGTGCAAACGCTCCGGCAAATGGAATCAAACCGCCTGCAGTAAAACTTGCCGCGGATGCAAGAGCTGCCTGCACCGGACGTGCTTTGTTCTGAGGAGTCTGCCCCAGCTCATCACGTAAATGCGCTTCGAGTGGATCGCGCGCATGCATCTGAAGTGCAACTTCTCTAGCAAGTTCTGGAGTTAGACCCCGCTCAATGTAAATCTGTGCGAGCTCCATTACCTCACCTTCTGGATCAACAGCTAAATGTTCAATTTCCAACTGTCGATCAGATTCTTCAACATCATTTTGCGATCGTACAGAAACATATTCACCGACGGCCATCGACATTGCACCAGCAGAAATTGCAGCCACTCCTGCCGTGATCAGAAATCTATCGTTACCTGGATTAGCGGCGGTGACTCCGATCATCAGACTTGCAGTTGAAACTAATCCATCATTTGCTCCGAGCACTGCCGCCCGCAACCAACCCGCGCGATGGGCGCGATGCTGGAGGTTGCGTTGATAAATAGCCTCAAGACTCATAATCGGATCCTATCTGAGGCTTTTGCGTTTAGCGGCGATTCGCAAGAAGGAAATCAGAGCCAACGCACCAATGGCGATGCTCACCCATTCGTTTTGGCGTAATCCAAAGAAGAGATTGGCTGAATCGATACGGATGCTCTCAATAAAGAAACGACCTAGACAGTAACTGGCGATATAGATCGCAAATACTTGCCCTGGAAGAAATCTCTTGCGCAGG
>JBILEX010000088.1:0-4331 GCA_044351895.1 Candidatus Planktophila sp. | reverse complement strand
CAGGGCCGGTCATAGCAAGACGTGAACTTGTCACTCGCCCTCCTTCACCTCTTCTGCATCGATGAAGTCATCTTCTGCAGCAATTTCGTTGTTCTTCAACTCGCGCACCTCAGACGGTGCATCGGGATAAGCAAGTGCGAGTTTATCTTTATCTCCAGAAACTCCATAACTCAAAATCTTGGCAGCCGCACGCTTAACCGTGGATTCCGCTGTTGGAATCAATTCTGCGTAGGCCTTGGAGAGAGAGTTGATCGCGCTTCCCACCTTGATGATGCGCTCATGCAGGCGAGTAAGATCCTTCATAAATGCACCAGCTGACTTTGAAATATCTTCAGCATTACGAGCCACTGCATTACGTGAATAAACATTGCCGATAGTGCGCAGCAAAGCCATCATCGATGTTGGAGTTGCGATGGTGACGTTGAGCTTAAAGGCATTTTCAAGGAAGAGCGGATCTACGCGAAGTGCCTCTGTGAGTAGTGATTCAAAGGGAACAAAAAGGATGACGAAATCAGGAGAATCTTGTGAATCCTGATAGCCGCGTTTTGCCAAACTCTCCACATGTTTTGTTAGATCCTTGCGGTGTTCAATGAAGAGCGCCTTGCGAAGATCTGCATCCTCTTCTTTATTTGCCTCAATGAATCGATCAAATGGAAACTTTGAGTCAATAAATAACTTAGTACCGCCTGGCATCTTGACCGTGATATCGGGTATGCCAGAAGAGTCAGCATCGGTCATAGAACGCTGTGCTGTAAATTCAATACCTTTGCGAAGGCCAGCATTTTCGAGCATCAATTCAAGTTGTGCCTCACCGAATTTTCCACGAGTTGCAGCGTTAGATAGCGCGCCCGCGATTGCCTTAGTTTGTGCGACAAGTGATTCATTATGTGTTGACATGGCACGCACCTGCGCCCGAATATCTGACTCAGCATCGATGCGACGACGATCGGCTTCAGCGGCTTCCTTCTGCAATTTCTCCATCGCAGTTTTCATCGATTCAAGTTCGCCTGCTAACTTTGTATCTGCCATCGCGTTATCGCGTTCAGATTTGTAGAGATCACGTTCTGCACGCGCAGCGTTGAGTTGTTCGGTGAGTTCTACAGTTGAGGAAGTGCCATTAGCCGCACCTTTGCGCCACAAAAGAAATCCAATGGCGAGGCCAAGGATCAGGCCGATAAGCAGGGTAATAATGGTCAAGAGCGGGCTATCTGTGCTGTTCATGGCCCTATCGTGGCAGGAGCCACCGACAATCACGCGTAGGCTCTACCTCCTATGAGTCTGTCAATTGGAATCGTCGGCCTACCGAATGTGGGAAAGTCGACCCTCTTTAACGCTCTGACTAAGAACAATGTTCTGGCAGCGAATTACCCCTTTGCCACCATTGAACCGAACGTCGGAGTCGTCGGCGTACCCGATGAACGTCTAGCCGTATTGGCTGGAATCTTCGGATCTGAAAAGCTTCTCCCTGCAGCTCTCTCATTTGTAGATATTGCTGGAATCGTTAAGGGCGCATCAGAAGGTGCCGGCCTTGGAAATAAGTTCCTCGCAAATATTCGCGAGACAGATGCGATCTGTCAGGTCATCCGCGTATTTAACGATGACGATGTTGTCCACGTTGATGGTCGCATCGATCCAGCAAGTGACATGGAGACAATTAATACAGAGCTTGCGCTCGCAGATTTGCAGACAATAGAGAAAGCGATTCCTCGTCTTGAGAAAGAGGCGAAGACCGCCAAAGAACGTCAGCCAGTTTTGGAAGCGGTTAAGGCTGCTAACGAGTGGTTGCAATCAGGTAAGCCATTGTCGCAATCAACTATCGATCGCGAACTCCTGCACGAACTTCACCTGTTAACAGCCAAGCCATTCCTTTATGTCTTTAACGTTGATGCTGCAGAACTTGCAGATAAAGAACTGCGTGCAAAGTTACAGACACTTGTCTCACCTGCTCAGGCAATTTTCCTTGATGCAAAGACAGAGGCAGAACTTGCCGAACTCTCTGATGAAGATGCGATGGAACTTCTCGAATCAATCGGATTGACTGAGCCAGGACTTGCAACACTTGCCCGCGTTGGTTTTGACGCACTTGGCTTGCAAACATATTTAACTGCTGGTCCAAAAGAAGCACGCGCATGGACAATTCACAAAGGTGATACTGCGCCAAAAGCTGCTGGCGTAATTCACACCGATTTCGAAAAAGGATTTATCAAAGCAGAGATCGTCTCTTTTGCAGATTTGATCGAAGCTGGTTCCATGAGTGAAGCCAAATCAAAGGGCAAAGTCCGCATGGAAGGCAAGGAATATGTAATGGCCGACGGAGACGTCGTCGAATTCCGCTTTAACGTTTAATTGCTACAGCACTCTGCTGATTTTGAAGGCAATTCTCTTCAATAGGCACTGATAGACTGACGCCCTGCACTTCGCACGCAAGTGCCCTTATTTATGGAGTTTGACCTCAATGTCGAAAAAACAAGAGCACCTTAAAGGCCTGCCAGTAAAGCATCGCGATGACCTACGTAACGTTGCGATCATTGCTCACGTAGACCACGGCAAAACCACTCTTGTAGATGCGATGTTGTGGCAGTCAGGCGCGTTTGCTGCACACAAGGTCCAGGGCGAAGGCCAAGATCGCATGATGGATTCAATGGATCTAGAGCGCGAAAAGGGAATTACGATCCTTGCAAAGAACACCGCTGTAAAGCGCGGAAACACCATCGTTAACATTATTGATACACCAGGCCACGCAGATTTCGGCGGCGAGGTAGAGCGCGGGCTAGAAATGGTTGATGGCGTTATCTTGCTCGTCGATGCATCAGAAGGCCCACTTCCACAAACACGTTTCGTATTGCGTAAAGCACTTGAGAAGAACCTTCCAGTTATTTTGTTGATCAACAAAGTTGATCGCCCTGACTCACGTATTGCTGAAGTTGTTGATGAGGCCTACGAACTCTTTATCGATCTTGGTGCAAATGAAGAGCAGATTGAATTCCCAGTTGTCTACGCGTCAGCTAAGGCCGGACGTGCATCACTGACACGTCCAGCAGATGGTGGAATGCCAGAAGAAGCAAACCTCGACGTTCTCTTCGACACAATCTTCTCTGCAATTCCTGCTCCGGTTTATCATGAAGGTGCTCCACTCCAGGCACACGTAACAAACCTTGACTCGTCACCATTCCTTGGTCGCCTTGCACTCTGCCGCGTTCGCGAAGGTGTGATTAAGAAGGGCCAGACCGTTACTTGGATGAAGACTGATGGCACGCAAGAGCGCGTAAAGATTTCTGAGCTTTTGATTACCGAAGCACTTGAGCGCGTTCCTGCGACAGAAGCGCATCCTGGAGACATCATCGCTGTTGCAGGTATCGAGACAATTACTCTCGGTGAAACTTTGGCAGATAACGAAGATCCACATGCCCTGCCTTTGATTATTGTTGATGAACCATCTATCTCGATGACTATCGGTATTAATACTTCTCCACTAGCTGGAAAGAGCGGAAAACTCCTTACTGCACGCCAGGTTAAGGGCCGTCTTGATGCCGAGCTCGTAGGTAACGTTTCATTGCGCGTTCTCAATACTGATCGCCCAGATACATGGGAAGTTCAAGGTCGTGGAGAACTTCAGCTGGCTGTCCTTGTAGAAATCATGAAGCGCGAAGGTTTCGAACTCACTGTTGGTAAGCCACAGGTAGTTATTAAGAAGATTGATGGAAAGATCCACGAACCGATGGAGCGTTTAACAATTGATGCGCCAGAAGAATATCTTGGTGTTCTTACTCAGTTGATGGCACTTCGTAAGGGCCGCATGGAGCAGATGGTTAACCACGGAACCGGTTGGATCCGTCTTGATTACAAGGTTCCTTCTCGTGGACTGATTGGTTTCCGTACTGAGTTCCTTACAGAAACTCGCGGCACAGGTTTGCTCCACCACGTATTCGATGGTTACGAGCCTTGGTATGGCGATATTCGCACACGCGCAACAGGATCACTTGTTTCAGATCGTATGGGAACAGTTACTTCATATGCGTTGTACGGAACACAAGATCGCGGAACAATCTTTGTCGAGCCAGGCGATGAGGTTTACGAAGGCATGGTTATTGGTGAGAACTCTCGCAGCGATGACATGGACGTTAACTGTGTTCGCGAAAAGAAACTTACAAATATGCGCGCTTCGGGTACCGATGAATCTGAGCGTTTGATTCCACCTAAGAAGCTGAACATGGAAGGTGCTCTCGAATTCTGTCGCGAAGATGAATGCGTAGAAGTAACTCCTGCAGTTGTCCGCATCCGTAAGGTTGTTCTAGACCAGAACGAGCGCGCACGCGCGACTTCACGTCAGA
>JBILEX010000102.1:0-3907 GCA_044351895.1 Candidatus Planktophila sp. | reverse complement strand
GGGTACATGTCCAACAAATCGCAATCTAGTTGAAATTGGCAGTACTGGCATGAACGCTAAGGCAATCTCTGCCCTTGTTACGCCAACCGTGGTTTCGATCTCAGTGACCTCTCCTGCAGGTAGCGGTACCGGCTCAGGATCTATCTATCGAAGTAATGCAAACACCAGTTTTATCATTACGAACAATCACGTAATTGAAACTGCTGTAACAACTGGTTCCATTAAAGTTGAGTTTACAAATGGTGACCAGGTAGCTGCAACGATCGTTGGTAGAGACCCTATGTATGACTTAGCGGTTCTTTCCATACGAACAGGAAACCTCCCAACTATTGCAATCGGAGATTCTTCTAAGGTAAGTGTCGGAGATTCTGTTCTTGCAATTGGTTCCCCACTTGGTTTGGCAAGTACCGTAACAAGTGGCATAGTTTCGGCACTGAATCGCCCAGTGACTACAGGCGATGAGGGAAGTCAGTCATTTGTAAATGCAATTCAAACCGATGCTGCAATTAACCCTGGAAACTCAGGGGGAGCACTTGTTGACACACAAGGGCGAATCATTGGTGTTAATTCAGCGATTGCGACTCTATCTTCTGGTGGAACCAGTGGATCAATCGGACTCGGTTTTTCAATCCCTATCAATGAAGCAAAGCGAGTTATTGAAGAGATTATTTCAACTGGAAAATCAACGCGACCTGTTCTTGGAGTTTTCTTTGATACGTCATACACCGGTGTCGGAGCGCGCATTCTTAGACTTAGCCCAGGAGAAGGCGCAGAGAGAGCTGGTATTCCAGCGGGCTCAGTCATTAGATCGATTGATGGTGTGAAAATTGCTGATGATGTGGCAGCAATCGTAAAGATTCGTTCTTACGCGCCAGGAACAACCATCACCATCGTTGTTGATCCTCCAAACAGTGGAGCCAGTAAGACCTTTAAGGTCACACTTGGCTCTGCCCCATCAATGTAGAGTGCATCCATGGCTCTTTATCAACTCAAGATTTCATTACCGGATCGTCCTGGCTCACTTGGAACAATTGCATCTGCGATTGGTGCAGCAGGATGCGATATTCGCAGCCTAAGTGTTCTGGAATCAAGTGATGGAGTTGGCTATGACGACATTCTCGTTGCAGTGCCTGGAACTGATCCCACCGATCTCGTAGAAGTTCTCTCATCAATCGGTGGCGTTACCGTAATTTCTATCGATCCAGTTTCTTAGTTACTTTCGCGCCCTCAGACGGTAGCGAGGTAAAGAATCGTGGCTCTGCATATCCGGCTGATTGAAAAGCTGCGGCAATCGCACTCTTTAAATCCTGTATCTGACCTCGCTCTGCAAGAGCTATAGCGCTTCCACCAAAACCCCCGCCAACCATTCGCGCACCTAGAGCACCGCTAGCTAATGAAATATCGACGGCGCAGTTGAGTTCGGGGCAGGAGATTTCGTAGTCATCACGTAGTGATGTGTGAGATTGGGTAATGAGAGCACCAAGTGCGACAAAGTCTTTCTGCTGCAGGACATTGACGGCATCCAGCGTTCTGGCCATCTCTGAGACTGCGTGATGGGCACGCATAAACTCTTCCTCAGTGAGTTGATCCTTCTTCGCCAGTAAAGAAGTGAGATCAATTTCTCGAAGTGAAGAAATACCAAGTTTCGTGCAAGCACTTTCACACGCCTGACGACGTTTTGCATATTCACCATCGACGAGTGCGTGATGTGCTTGGGTATCAATAACAAGTAACTCAAGTCCAGAGGCATCGAGATCAAATGGAACAAGAGTGGTGGAAAGATCACGGCAATCGAGCAGTAGCGCCGAACCGACTTCGGCCATTAACGAAACCGATTGATCCATGATTCCACACGGCACACCTACATATTGATTCTCAGCTTTTTGGGTAAGAAGCGCTAATTGCTTTTTATCGAGCCCAAGTGAAAACATTTCGTTAAGACCAAGTGCGACTGCGCATTCAAGTGCGGCAGAAGAGGATAGTCCTGCTCCAAGTGGAACATTTCCATCAATTTCAATATCAATACCTTCATTGATATCAAGTGACCAGATGACGCCCAATACATAACGCTCCCACCCACCTTTAGATCCTGGAGCTAACTCAGAGATAGATGTTGTGACCACATCATCGACACGTTGCTTTGAGCGGATACGAATTACCTGGTCATCTCGCCGGCGAAGGGTAGCTGTGGTGCGATAAGAAATTGCAAAGGGAAGCACGAATCCTTGACTGTAATCAATATGTTCGCCGATGAGATTTACTCGACCGGGAGCCGAAGCAATCACATCAGGAGATGACCACTCCGACATTTAAAGAACTACATCGCGCAATTGACCAGCTGATTGCTCTGGCTTGAGATCCATAATGAATGCGCCCATTGCCGATTCACTTCCTGCTAAGTACTTCAATTTTCCTGGAGCACGACGCACACTTGTAATCTGCCAGTGAAGACGCAGGAGATCTCTTCCTTCTCGAACCGGAGCTTGATGCCAGGTTGCGATATATGCCATCGAGATGCCGAAAACACCATCGAGTCTGCGCATGACTTCAATAGAAATTGCCGGAAAGGCATCGGCTTGTTCAGTAGAGAGGGCCGCTAAATCAGCAACAGGAGAAAGAGGAGCCACATGAATTTCAAATGGATAGCGCGCTGCGTATGGAACGAAAGCCACCCAATGTTCATTACGAGCAATGATGCGCTCTTCATCGCGAAGTTCACGGGCCAGGACATCATCAAAGAGAACTCGTCCGGTTGTTTCAAAATGTGCCTGCGCAACTTCTAACATCTTGATCACTCGAGAAGGTAGGTATGAATACGCGTAGATCTGCCCATGTGGGTGAAATAAAGTAACACCCACTTCTTCACCGCGATTTTCAAATGGTGCAATATGGCGAATGTAACTGTGAGTCGAAAGTTCGCTGACGCGATCTCGCCACGCCTCCATTAAGGTACGAACTTGACGTTCAGAAAGTTCACCGAATGAACCACCGTGATTATCTGTAAAACAGACGACTTCACACTTACCTGCAGCGGTCCCTGGATCTGTATCCGTTCCTACGATGTCCGGTAGCGCCCAATCACCTTCTGGTGCGCGCAATGAGGGGGAACGGTTATCGAAAACTACAACTTCATAGTTGTTATCTGGAATCTCACTCAAGAGGTCAGAACGGGTAGGACAGAGTGGACACAATTCCTTTGGCGGAAGGAATACACGTCCCTGACGATGAGCTGCCATCACAACCCACTCATTAAGAAGTGGATCAAGACGTAATTCACCAATACCAGGTTGAACTTCAGTTTCACGTAGGTCTTTTGCTTCACGTACACGATTGGTGCTGTCGTAGTAGCGAATTGTGCGACCATCTGACATCGTGAGATCGCTGCGAATTACACCTGCATCAAGATTTTTGGCCTGGCTCATAATGGCACTACTGTACCCGCCCATCTCGTCAGCGCCCTCTAGTTTTTGATCTGTTTGGCACAGCTATCTACTGAAGGCTTTGGAACAATCGGTTTCTGCGTTGGCGTCGGAGTTGGTGAAGGTGTTGGACCTTGAGTTATGACTAGCTCAAGTGGTGCGCGAACTTTTGCATGAGTTCCAGTTGCATCGACAAATCCAATTTCGCCTGGCCATGTACCTGCAGGTAGCCCCTTGATGTTCAAAGTCCATGCGCCGCTAGTCGACCGAACAACAGTCTGAACCAACATGTTCTCTGGACGGTTACTCGGTTTCGGATAGAAACGGACTGTTCCAGTAACAACAGGCAGTCCTGTAGGTCTAAACACCTCAATTTTCACAACAGCATTTTTATCAGTTGATGTCGCATTAACAGACTTAATTGTGAGAGTGGTGGTCTCGTTTTTGGGCATGAAATCATTCTCAGACGGTTTCCATGTTCCAGTTGC
>JBILEX010000141.1:0-3002 GCA_044351895.1 Candidatus Planktophila sp. | reverse complement strand
GAACATTGGATTACTGGAGATAAGCGCGAGCATCACCTACTTGATCGTCCACGCAATGCGCCAAACCGCACAGCACTTGGTGCGATGGCACTCACCTTTATGTTGATCGCACTCATTAACGGCGGTAACGACATCATTGCGACCAACTTTGATCTCTCGATCAATCAGATCATGTGGTTTAGCCGCATCGGAATCATTGTTCTCCCACCAATCGCCTTTGTTGTCACAAAGAGACTCTGTCTCTCGCTACAACGCGCAGATCGCGAGCTGGTACTACACGGTCGCGAGACTGGTCGCCTAGTAATGATGCCATCTGGCGAATTTGTTGAAGTTCATGAGCCAATCTCACCTGAAAAGGCTTGGCTCCTTACTCAGCATGAACAGAACGCTCCGCTTGCACTTGAAGAGAAGGATGCTCGCGGTGTTCGTCGCCCAGGGCTACTCAAGTCAAAGCTTAGAAAGCGCTTTGCTATCGCTCATGCTGAACAGGTGGCGAAGCCAACCGTTAATGATCTGAAGGAGATCGAACACCACTAACGGGCTGGGCAACTACTAGCGCTACACCGATTATCGTAACGAGAGTTCCGCATGCGGTGATGAGGCTAATCGTTTCACCGAATAAGAAGTATGCCTCGATGGCTGTTGCTGCTGGAACGAGATAGTACAAAGAAGAGACTGATGCGGCACTGGACCTTGCGAGCAAGAAATAGAGAATCAAGATTGCACCGATGGAAAGTGCCAGGACAAGCCACACTAGCGAGAAGATAAACGAACCATTCCATGTGATGCTCTCCCCTTGTTCGAAGGAGAGTGCAATAGCGCCAAGTAAGAGTCCAGTAAAAATGTACTGCCATGAAGTTCCTGAGAGCACCTCGACGCCTGAGCCAAACTTCTTCTGCAACAAGGTTCCGGATGTTCCGCCAAGTAGAGCGATGAATATTGCCACTACTCCAACAGTCGGAAGCTCTTGGCCACTGGATCCGATTAGCTTGGGAGCGATCACCAAAACTAATCCTGCAAGTCCTAGCGCTAAACCAAACCACTTACGGGGGGAAAGTTTTTCTTGGAAGAAGATCGAAGAGAAGACCGAAACCAATACTGGTTGCAGCGAACAAATGAGTGCGGTGATTCCAGCAGGCATTCCCTGCTTTACTCCATAGAAACATCCACCTAAGTAAGCACCATGAATCGTCACTCCAACGAGAGCGCTCTTTCCGATAGTCGGTAGATCGTGCGCAAATCGCGTAGTGATCGCTAGTGAGATGAGAGCAAGTAGAACTGAAGCTATCGCCATCCTAATTGCTATAAAGGTAAAGGGTGGCGCGTACGGGATTCCGTAACGAATTCCTGTAAATCCTGTACTCCATAGAAGTACAAAAATTGCTGGCGCTGTGCGGGTTGTTATCAGCCCTCGCATAAGCTTTTGAGCTTAACGAGTGACTTAGCCATCCACTTGGGGTTGCGGTTGAGTGAATCAGTCTTATGGATCCACCAACGTTGGGCTTTATTGCAGACAGAGGCATCGAAGATTTCAGTAACCTGCGTACTTCCATCTCCAAGATCTACTAATTCGTAGGACCAGGTCCATTTCATGAGGTGACGCCAGGTAATCTTGCGATTTTCTTCAAAGACTACAACTTCATTTGTGATCCGATACGGAACTCTAATCTTCATCGACATTCCAAAGCGAGCACCCAGTGAGAGGCGACTTGGGCCTGAGATAGCTTTGTTGACGGTGGAAGAGCCATCAAAGAGAGAATGGGCGTTAGGATCTGCGAGGAAGTCGAAAATTTTTGAAGGTGGCGCTTTGATAACTATTCGAGCTGCAGCAGTATCAGGATTATCTACAGCGAGTATCTCAGCGCGTACCTGCATGATTTCTCTTCTTAGTGATGAACAGTCATAGAAGGATCATCGAGAGGTTTTTCATACTCTGTTACCCAGCCGATGACGCTAATAACAAGGGCTGCTAACGCAATGACTGTAAGCCACCATCCAATGATGAGGCCAAAGCCCATTCCAATTGCACTTGCAGCAACTGGAAGCGGCCACCATGAGTGCGGGCTATAGAAACCAAGTTCGCCAGCGCCATCTGCAATCTCGGCATTGACGTTATCTGCTGGCATCACGTGACCGATTCGCTTTTGAGTGAACCAAACATAGAAGCCAACCATTCCTGCCAGACATGCAGAGAGGAGCATTCCTGCAATTCCAACAGGTTCTCCACCGACATACCAATAGATGATTGTCATCACGACATAGAAGACGCTCAGGCCGACAAAGAGCTGCCAATTAACCTTCATGTTTAGTGTCCTTCAGTCTTGATGTGCGGATGATGAAGATCAAATGCTGGTCGCTCAGAACGAATGCGTGGCATTGTTAAGAAGTTGTGGCGTGGAGGAGGACATGAAGTCGCCCATTCGAGAGATGCACCGTAACCCCAAGGGTCATCTACCTCAACCTTTGGGCTTTTGCGTGTGATCCAGAGATTGATTGCGAACGGAATCATTGAAAGCGCAAGGAGGAATGAGCCGATTGTAGAAATCATATTCATTCCGGTAAATCCATCAGTAGCTAAGTAATCAGCGTAGCGACGTGGGAATCCCTTAATGCCCAGCCAGTGTTGGATCAAGAATGTGATGTGGAAACCAAAGAAGAGCGTCCAGAAGTGGATCTTTCCAAGACGCTCATTGAGCATCTTGCCTGTCATCTTTGGCCACCAGAAATAGAAGCCTGCAAACATCGCGAAGACCACAGTCCCAAAGAGAACATAGTGGAAGTGAGCAACGACGAAGTAGGACGCTGATACTGCGAAATCTAGTGGTGGTGAAGCCAAGATGATTCCGGTGATTCCGCCGAAGAGGAAGGTGACAAGGAAGCCCATTACCCAGAGCATTGGTGTTTCAAAGGTGACATGACCTCGCCACATTGTGCCGATCCAGTTAAAGAACTTAACTCCCGTTGGCACACCAATCAAGAAAGTCATAAATGAGAAGTAGGGC
>JBILEX010000011.1:0-13030 GCA_044351895.1 Candidatus Planktophila sp. | reverse complement strand
GCAACGCAAGTGGTTACCATCAATAAGGCGTTTCGCACCTTTGACCTCACTCCAGCTGTTTCAACCTTGAAATATGCCGAGACAACAACTGTGACTGCAACCCTTTCTGGCGGCGCTCTCGATGGCACCATCTCCTACACACTAGGTTCACCTGCCGGCTGCACCTTTGATCCTTTAACTGGTGAGTTACTTGCAACCTCAGGAACGGTGCAATGTCCGCTTACTGCAACCATCTCAGAAGGCATTAACTATTTGGCTGAGACATCTACTGCCATCTCGCTGACCATCGCAAAAGCAAATGCACCAGTGATCACAATCGACACAGTCACTGCGCTTAGTCACATTCCAAATACACGAGCTTCGATCGTTCCTACATTTACCGTCACAGGACTTAAGAACCTCGATACAGCAAATTCACTGACCTACACCTACGGATTTGTCTCAAACCCATTTGAAACCTTTGCCTACTCAGATACTCGCACACCGATCGATGCCGGCACCTATTCGATCACCCCATCAGCGCTGACCTTGAGTACGGGGCTGATGAGTAACTATGAAACGCCTACTTATGCAGCAAGTGCGATTAATGTGGTGATTAATCGGATAAACCAAGAGAGCGTGACTATCCAGAGCGTCAACGGTGATGTCGAAGTCCCATTTGCATTGATTGCAACCGGTGGATCAACTAACGGTGCACTGAGCTTTACCAAAGTCTCTGGCGCAAATTGCAGCATTACTGGAACTACTTTAACTGCCACCCAGGCTGGAAGCTGCATGGTTACAGTCACTAGAGCCGGCAACCGCAACTACCTACCATTTACTTCAGAGAGCGTGACGGTCAGGGTTCGTAACTTCGTTATTGTTGACATTGTTGTTCCTGCCAACCCAAACAGTGGAATTACGATCGCACCTACTGTTCCGGTTGTGAAGGGTCCAGATGTCTGCACAACAGGATGTGTTCCAACAATTACCAGTGCAAATACTTATGATGTTTCCGAGGGAGATCTCATTGTTCTGACCGGAACCAACTTCTTGACGGTTACAAAGGTCTATTTCAACATCTATACAGAAGGGCCGAACTTCATTGCAGATTCTGATACTCAGATTTCAGTTCGTGTTCCTGCAGATTTGCCATTGGGTGATGCAACGATTGAGGTGGTTTCACCTGGCGGTACATCGAACAGATTATTCGACTTTATCATTCTGCCTTAACTAATCTACTTGCCAACCTTTGGCGCAAAGGTAATTCGTACTGCTACTGACTTACTTGGAATAGCATCGCTGACATCGATCTTGAATGCTGCCTGGTTAAAGACTTCAGGAAGCTGGGCCTTCATGTCAACGCTGAAGTTAATCGCAGTCACTGTCGCGCTGTTAATTTTCTCTGCAGCTCCGTCATATCCGCCGATAATCTGCACGTAGATCGCCTCAGAATCAGCTGACATTCCTTCGGTTTTCTTAAACTTTTCGATATCAGCTTTCATCTGCTCTCGATCAAACTTTGTATAGAGATCTGCCATGCCAGATGTCATATTGATGGAGTTGAGAGTGACCTGCGGTGTCTCTGGAGTATTTCCAGGGGGAGCGGTACGAGTATTTGGAACGAAAGAGATTGTTGCTAAGAAGATCACCATAAGTGCCAAGAATAAATCGGCATACATCCAGCCGGCTTTCTCGGTGACATCTTCACCCAATCCAGAGACGGGTGCTTGGGATCTCCTCATGCCTTACTTCTCTTTGCCAAACTTCTTTACATCTTTTGCAAGTTCCTTTGATGTCTTAGCCATTTCTTTTGATGTCGCCAAGAGATTGCGGACAGAAGCCGCGACATTTGCATTAACGACTTCAGGAGTTGCACTCTTTTGAGTGTGCAGATATTTAAAGATTTTTACGCCAAGAGCGAGGCGTTTGTTATCAAGTACTGGGACAATCTTGCGCATCGCCTGCTTGTGACGAATTTCTAAAACAGAGACCGCCATAGATAGTGCGATTACTACACCGATGATTCCGCCATCAAGTAGTGCGATATGTCCGATGGTCCAATCTTTTGACAAGATGCCATAACCGTTCTGCCAAAATTCCAAGAAGTTAACAACTGCGTTTGGATTTGCTTTTGTGTACTGCTCAAATGCAGTTGTTGCCTTGCTGACGGCAATCCATGTAAGTGCAACGGGGACAAAGACCAAGATGTTTCTAGAGATCGCGATCAAATTAGTAAGGCGCAATTGCTTGTCGCCCGCTCTGTATTCAATGGGTGGCAAGATTTCAAAAGATGCAAGGGAAGCCCAGGCATCAAGATCTTGACCTGACTCGAGATCTGCTATCAATGTGAGGACCAAAGCATCATCTTCGCAATGGTTGGTCTGAGCCCAAGCCTTGATCTCGGCGATCAATTCAGCGGGGGCGGTGGTTTTCTTACGCGTAGCCATGGGGAGCAAAGTACCCGATATCGCTGCGATTAATAGTCTTCGGGTCTATTCGTTTATGATTGCTCCATGAGTTCACGGCGTTCGATTCGGATCAAGCGGGTAGCAGCAGCTGCCTTCTTGGCGATATTCGCTGTGCAGGTTTTGCCGTCTTTGGCAGATGTAATCACGGGTGGACCGCAAGAAGTTAGTCAGAGTGAGCCAACACCTATGGCAAGTGTGAGTGCTGATGCGTCCGCACCAACTTCTTCTCCAGAAGCAGCTGCACCATCTGCCTCGGCTTCACCACAACCAACTGCTTCGATTACCTATTTAGATTCAGAAACCGCCACTCCTGCACCAACTTATGCGCCAACTCAAGATGTGAAGATTCGTATCCCAGCAAAATTTCCCGTAGATCCTCGAGCAACTTCAGTCAGCATTTCACCGATTGCAATCAGTGGCGGCGAGATCCTTCTTGTTTGTATGAGTGTCGATAATGCGATCCTGAAATTAGCCGGTGGCGATAAAGATCTACTGATTGAAGGAAATGGCACAAAGAACCTTCGGATCTCAGGCGAAGGGGCGGCAGTTAACGCACTCCTTAATGCCGGTCGTGGACTTCGACTCGTAGCCACCGCCAAGATCAATGGCGCAGTTGTGACAACCCGGGCAGCCTCAATGACTGCCCCAAGTGTGGAAACCGAACTCTGTTCCGGCGCTGTGAACGTTTTCAGAAGCACAATTTCGGCGATGGGGCTGGGTATGGACACCGTAAAGGCCCCTGTTCCGATCAAATAGCCGATGGGGCTACCCCTCAATTTAGACTCTGAGTTCTAAATTGGCTATTATTCTCACAGTCTAGTCACCTCTGATCACCCCCTTGGTCAATGAATTGATGCACGGAGAGAACTGATGTCTTTGAATTCACCATTAAGCGCCGGCGTGAAATCACGCTTCGGTGGCAATGGTCGTACTCGTTCAAAGATTGTTGCAGCAGTTGCTGTGATGTCTGCAGTTCCATTTATTCTCTCAACATTTGCAGCGAGTGTGACTGTTGGTACGGGTGCACTCACATTCGGTCAAGGTTCACAACAAGCAGTTGCATGTGATTCACAGGTTTATGTCGCGCTCGCACAAGAGTGGTATTCAGCGCCAACTCCAACGGATGCAACTAATGGATATTTCAGAGTTAAATCAGTAACCGTCTCAGGTGTTGATCTTGTTGCTTGTCAGAAGACAAAGCTTCGTATCCGCTTGATCGATAACGCAGGACAGGAAATTAATCTCGGACCATCTGCTGCCAAGGTATTGCAGATGGCGATCCCAACATCGGATGCACCAACATCATCATCTGATGCAGCAGCACTTGGACTTTCGTACCTCACCGGCCCCGGAGATTTAATCTCGGGCGTCATGAGCGCAGCGATTTCACTATCAACTAGTGGAACATCTATATACGACGGAAGCGTACTTAGCGCGAATTCCGCCGACGTAACTTTCTACATCGACCCAGCAGCAACACTCATCAATATTGATGGTGCCAGCGTTGGACGTACGACTGTGGAATCTGTAAATAACCCATCGGCGATGGGTTAGGGACAGGGAGTAGTAAAGAAAGGCTCTTAAGCGCCCGCTTAAGAGAACTGACACTAAAAAGGAACGAAAATGGAAATTTTAAACTTTGAAAGCAACGGCTCAAACCGTTCGCCAAAGAAGCGTGCACGCCTTGCAACAATTGTCGGCGGAGCATTCCTCTTTGCAGCAATCGGCTCAACATTCGCAGCCAACATCACAATTAACACAACAGATAGCCTCGAATACGGCCAGGGACTTACACAGGCTGTAGCGTGCGAATCTTCAATCAGTGTTACCCCTATCAACCGTTTCGTTAATTCAGCCGGTGGCGGAGCGTTCTACCTTGAGACAATAACGGTCACCGACACTGAAACCGTCAGCAATAGCACCGGTCTTTCAAAATGTATTGGTAAGAGCATTAAAATTAGCGTCTTCGGAAATACAGGCACCGCAAAGACATTCGGCTCAGTCACATCTTGTACTGTCCCTGTCTCTGCATACAGTTCATCAGGTACTGGATATACTCATGGAATCACCTCTAGCTCATTGAGCTGTTCCGGTCTCCAGGCGGCACCAGTAAGCGGTGGTTTCTCAATTGGAATCACGGGTGCTCCAAGTCTGTTGGCAGGCGATGTATACAAGATCGCTGTGGAATCCTTCTAATTTAATTCCTCTAGATGAAGGGCTAGCCCGTCAGTTCTAGTCCTAAAGATAGAAAAGAAGGAACCATGAAGAAGTTACCACCGAAGGGCCAAGCAATTGAGCCCTTCGGTGGTTCTTCTTTTGGGGATGTATTTATTGATCGCGGAGATAGCGATCAGAGTTCGAATGTTTTAATCACAATTTCAAATCCAACTGGCTCAAAAACTGTCTTGATTACTCCTGATTCAATTGTGGAGACAAGTCCTAAGCACTTTGTAGAGACTCCACCAGAACGTGTGATTACCGGCGGACAAAAGGTTATGAAGAAGCTGGCATCAGTCGGCACAATCGCTGGATATATTCTCGCTGCGATCCTTGTGACATTTTCAGTTCTCTCATCTACTGGATATGTAAAGGCGCGCGTTGTACTTACCGGTTCGATGCAACCAACTATTAGCCCTGGTGACATAGTGATTACCGCCCCTGTCACGCGGATAGAGCCAAAGATCGACGATGTAGCTGCATATCAAGCACGCAGATTTGATGGAGCACCGGTTGGTGTCTTTACCCACCGCATCATCGATGGTGATAGGAAAACGGGATGGATCGTAAAGGGAGATAACAACCCAACGCCCGATATACAGCAACCGAAAAATAATGACATTTTGGGCGTTGTGATCTTTGTGATTCCTTGGCTTGGAAATCTATTGTCTAAACAAGTCCTCTTTACCGTTATTCCACTGATTGCAGGAATGTGGTTCTTGCTCGACACCTTGCGGAAGGTCCCAAATGATTAAGTCACTTCGCATCCTTACAATTCTCACCGCGCTCTTTATCGCGACCCCTTCGGCATCAGCTGCTGATATCCCATTCTTAACGTGGGAGAACGGCAAGCAGCAGGCAATCGTTTTGGGTGGGCCAAGTAGCTCGACCGAATGGAAGATGGCGTTGGTCGGCGAAAACACCAAGCCGCTCGTCTTTAAGGCAAGCACACGGAATTCACAGGGCTTCTATGTCTTTTCAATTGATTTACCCACTGATTTAACACCGGGGGCTTACCGAATTGAGACAACTGGAACCGATGGCAAAGTTTCTGTAGTTGCAGGTGTACAGGTTAAAGAGCGTGAGATTTATACGATCACAGAGATTCCTACTGATCTGCGTCTTCTTGCAATTCTCTTTGCAATTATCACTGCTCTCTACACTGTGGTGCGCAGCCGTAAGTATTCTCGACTTGTATTTGCTCGAGATTCAAAGAGTGAGGGTGCGCACGTTCTCTATCGCTTTAGAGATTCACGATTGGCATCTTTTGGAGATTCATTCTTACGTTATCTCGCACTCCGTGATGGTGAGCCGCTACATAAACTCAATAAGCACCTCTGGTCGGCTCTGCCTTGGCTCTCATTTCCTCTAGGTGTTTACACCGCAATTGCCATTCAATTTGATGCAGCTATTCCAAATGGCCCTCTTTATCTCCTCTTTATCTGCGCGATTATCGGCGCACTAGATGCAACAAGTGGAATCTCGTTGGCATTTGGACTGGGACTTACTCATGTAGCGCTAGGCAATGTGACAAGTCTTCGTACCTTGTTAATCGCAGCGACATTTTCCCTAGCGTGGTATTTACCGGCGCTCATTGGTTCGATGGTTCATTTGACGGTACCGCGTGATTTTGGATCCTCTTCGCAGGAGAAGAGATCTTCTAGTGGTGTGGTTTCTTCGCTGGCAGCAGGGCTCTTTGGTGGACTTGCCGTAGTTATCTCTGTCATTCTTACAGATTCACTTGTAATCAATCGCGTAGCAGATTCGCTTCTCCGTTGGCCATTAGCGATTACAGTTGGTGCGGTCATCGCACTTAAGTACATTGCAGAAGGCGCTCTAGTTAAATCACGGAGTGAATCCGAACTCAAGGAAGAGCGACTTTATCTTGCTCGAGTTGTCTCACCTGGAATGGCGATGACTCTTTCAGTCTCACTCTTTGCCATCATCTTCATTTGGACCCAGTCATACATTTCTGCCCTTGTTGGCGCTGTAGTTATGGCAACACCGTATTTCTTGCTCTTCTTGGTCTTCCCGCGTTTGGCGTTGGCTCGCTTGGAGAGCAGCAAGCGGAGCCTGATCGTCGAGGCTATCTTGATCGGAGCCTTTACCTTTGGAATCTACGCGTTAATTCAACTGTTACCGACGACTGTTATTGCTAAGTCCCAAGCGTTTATACTTCTGGGATTGGTACCAGGGCTCCTTCACGGGGTCTATTCAGTATTTGTAGCATCGTCAGAACACGCTGCGGGTAAGGCAAAAGAGGAGGCAATGGCATGAAGTTACTTAAGCGCGGATTTATCTTTGTCATGCTCTTTGCGCTCTCCGGAGTTGGTGCAACATTTGCAGCGGGTACAGCCAATGACAATATTCAAAACTTTTTCCTTGGAAACGCTCCTGCTACATCTGGTGATCTCAACCAAGTTCTAGCGTTGCTGGTCGGACCACAAGGCCCTCCGGGTGCAGCTGGCGTTGCTGGTAAAGATGGATTTGTTGGCCTCAATGGTCAAGATGGAAGAGATGGAATTGATGGAGCGCCAGGTGTTGCTGGCGTTCAAGGACCTGCTGGTGTGGCTGGTGTGGCTGGTGCATCGGTAGCAGTTGTTGCACTGCAGGTTGGCGACGCTAATTGCCCAATTGGTGGCTCAAAGCTAGTTGATGCAAGTGGAGCAGAAACATTTATCTGTAACGGTCGCCCAGGACTACCTGGAGTTGCGGGTGCCACAGGAGCAACTGGCGCGACAGGTGCTACAGGAGCAACTGGTGGCGGTGGCGGAGGTGGAACTGGAACACGATTTGGTGTTGGTTCACTTGGTATCGGTGCATGTGATGATGCTGTTGAGGTTGAACTCAAGCATTTGTTTGCTGGCGGACAATTCACGATGGATCAGGTTGTGATCTCCGGTCTTGCAGATCTTTGCAATACCTACACTCTCAAAGTTTGGTTGACCGTTCGCAGTAGTGGAGCGCTTTACGGATCAGGTTCTGTCACTGGTGCAAACCTTGCATATAACGCCGGTGATGAAATTCGATGTGAAAAGGTAGTCTCAAGTAGCTCATGGACTGGAACAACACCCAACGACCGCACTGTTTCAATCGATGGAACACATTCATGTATCAACATGACAGCGGCACGCACTGTTGCGCCTCGTTTAAATAGCCTCAGTGCGCGCGATCTCGCTGACTATGTTGGTTTTGAGATTGGCTAGCGATGGCTAAAAAATCTCAAGTAGCTCCTGCACCCGAAATGACTACGCTACCGATGACAGGTGGAGATTCTCCTTTAGTGATTGATCTTCCCGATGGTCAGAAACTTGTTGTCGGTAATTTGGCAGCAGGTAGCGTTATTGAGGTTGCAACTTGGCGCGGGACGGGGCGTCCCGATTCACGTACATCTCGTTTGATGCTTGGTATGTCTTCAGGCCAAGCTCAGCCGTCCGATGCTGCGCCTAGTGAGGCGAAGAAAGATTCACCTGTTGTTGCAAAGGTGTTTGAATCTCTTCGTGGACTTCTAGATTCAATCAAAAGAACTCGTGATGAGAAGAAAAAGGCAGCGCCACTTATCGAGAAAGTTACACCTGCTGCATGGACTTCAGAGCCTGGCGAAGGTGATGACTGGTTGAACTCGATGCTTGAAAAAAGCGCAAAGAGGCAGAGCGTTAAGCAAGTAGATGTGAAATCGGTAGCGCCAAAAAAGCGCACCCCAGTCAAGAAAGTTGCTAAGAAGACTGCAAAGAAAACCGTAAAGAAGACTGGGAAAAAATCAACGGCAAGGAGAGCCCGATGAGCAAGAATAGAAAAGTTATAGGAGCCGTTCTGCTCGCTATAACGCTCCTTTTCGTGCTTGGTTTTCGAGTGGCACACCCGCAAACAGGTTTAACGAATGCACTTGGCGCAGCTGAATCAGGACTCGTTCTTTATCAGAAGGCTGAGAGTTATTCGGTCGGCCAAAAAGTAGTTGCTAAATCTGGCGATCCATCACTTTCTCCATTCCTTGGAGAGATCGCTGGCGTGAGGGGTGATCTCTACGACGTGGGTAACGGTCGCTTTAGCCAATCGCTCCCCAGCGCAGATATCAAAGGCAAGATGGTCTTTGTGATCCCATTCCTCGGTGTTGTCCTTGGATGGGTCGGTCTCTAAAGATCCCTCTGCACCAAGCCTGACCATCCCACGACCAGTCCATATTTGACTGGTCATTTGAGGGATCACCCTGCATAAATCAGTGACCATTCCGCGGTGATTGTTCTGACAGTCTATAAAACGGGGTGGCTCTAATGAACGACATTCGCACCTTTATTGATTGGCTGAGCTATCACCCAACGTGCGATGAGATTTCACGCGCACTCGTCATGGAATACATGGCACCACTTGGCGCTTGTTGCGCGCGGGTCGGGCGCTTACACGCTGATGATTCACTCGAGTTCTTAGGTGAATATGGTTTTGATGCAGGTCAGGCTAAACAAACTTTCCCAAGTGAAGTATGGCGTTCATGGGATAACGATGAGGCTCTTATCGCCCTCGGCAAAAACGCTGCACCATGGAATCTTTCGAAGAATCTGTTAATGATTCAACTACGTGAACGTGGAGCAGTCCACGGTTATCTAGTTATTCGCTTTGCGAATCCTATTTCCGATACGGCCAGCGTTGAAGAAGTTGCTCGCAACTATGCGGTGGCACTCGGGCTTTATCTCTCGCTTGCACATGAGCCAGGATCTGCCTCCACTCGGACTGTAATTGATCGAATGGAAACTGGAACAGATCAACTTACTCCTCGCCAGATATCGATCTTGCGCGGAATGGTAGAAGGAAAGACCAATCATGAATTGGCAAATGAACTTGGATTTAGCGTCAGCACAATACGTCACGAGACAATGCGAATCTATCAAGCACTTGCGGTCAGTGACCGTAAAGAAGCTGCAAAGAAAGCGCTATCTCTAGCACTTATCTAATTTACTTCTATGGCATGATCTGCAGGTGAGCAAGAGTAAATCGCAATCCTGGCTGGGACTCTATATTGCACTCGGCATAGTGTGGGGTTGCTCTTTTATCTTCATCAAACTTGGTCTTGAATTTCTCACTCCATTTGGTGTCGCATTCGGACGTTGCGCACTCGGTGCGATGGCGCTACTCATTTATTTGAAGATAAAAGGCTTGACGTTGGTACGAAATAGAAAAATGATTGGCCACCTCTGGGTTGTTTCTCTGCTACTGAATGTAATTCCAGGGATCTTCTTTGCCTGGGCCGAAACCGAAGTAACCTCAATCTTGGCTGGCATTATTAATGCCGTAACTCCGCTGATGACCCTGATTGCAATCATGGTGGTATCTCGTAATGAAAAACCAACTAGATCTCAGGTAGTTGGCTTAATACTTGGTTTTCTTGGCGTTTTAACGGTGCTGGGTGCTTGGAAAGGGTTGGGAGATAACCCTCTCTGGGCAATTCTTATTCTTCTCGCAGCAGTGACCTGTTACGGATTCTCATTCCCGTATAGCCGTAGATTTATTCTGCCAGCTCAATTAAAACCTGAAGTAATGGCAGCAACCCAAGTCACACTTGGTGCGATCACTTTATTTCCACTTTTTCTTTTCGATGGGATCGCTAAAGATGAATATCGAGTTGGCCCAGTACTAGCAATGGTGGCGCTTGGAGTTTTTGGTAGCGGCTTTGCCTACATCTGGAACTTCACAATTATGCGGGATGCAGGAAGTGCGATCGCAAGTAGCGTCACATATGTAACACCGCTGGTGGCTGTTCTTGTGGGATTCATTTTCTTAAGTGAGACCCTGCATTGGTACGAGCCAGCAGGTGCTGCAATCGTCTTACTAGGTGCTGCAATCGCTCAAGGACGAATTCCTCTTTCAAGAAAACTTTAAAGAGAGAAGCCAACCGGTAGCTCGAGTCGGTGCTGTGCCAGGAGATCGGCATCGCGCAAGATATCGCCAGTCTTTCCATCCGCGACGATTACACCGCCACTCAAAATTACTGCGCGCTCACATAGTTCAAATGCATATGGAAGATCATGAGTGACCATAACGATGGTGACATCAAGTGATCGCAAAATATCTGCTAATTCACGACGACCGGCTGGATCTAAATTCGAAGAAGGTTCATCCAGGACCAAGATCTCTGGTTTCATCGCAAGCACTGTTGCAACGGCAACTCGACGACGCTGTCCAAATGAAAGGTGGTGCGGTGGGCGATCTTTAAATTCTGACATGTGCACTAGCGCTAGGGCCTGGTCTACCGCGGCATCGAGTTCGGGGCCACGAAGACCCATGTTGTAAGGGCCGAAAGCAATGTCTTCACCAACTGTTGGCATAAACAATTGATCATCCGGATCTTGAAATACAACCCCTACCTTGCCGCGAATTCGGCGCAAGAGATCTTTATCCTTTGTATCGATAACTTCTCCAGCAACGCTGACCTTGCCATGTTCTGCAGGGTGTATGCCATTCATGTGCATAACAAGAGTTGTCTTACCAGCGCCGTTTGGTCCAAGAAGTGCAACGCGTTCTCCGCGTTCAACGCGCAAGTTAACGCCGAAGAGTGCCTGATTGCCATCAGGGTAGGCAAATGCCAACTCTTCGATCAACAGACTTGGTTGAGTTGTCATTGGTTATCCGGTCACAAGTGTTGAGATGAGTATAGAAAGAGCAAACAATGGCAGAGCAAGTCCCTGCAACCAAATCTTAAGTGGTGCACCCTCACTTTGATCATGCGGCAAGACGCCGGTATATCCGCGGGAAAGCATTGCAAGGTGTACTCGTTCGCCTCGCTCATATGAACGAATGAAGAGAGCAGAAGCTGCAGTTGCGATGACCTTCCAATCCTTTACTCCCGTTGCAATAAAGCCGCGTGATTCACGGGCAACTTTCATACGCTCCATCTCATCGCTAATGACGTTGACGTAGCGCAACATGAAAGCAGCAATCTGCACCATGAGTTTCGGCAAATGTAATTTTTCTAAGCCTCTAAGCAATTCGCGAGCTGTAGTACTCGTTGAAAGCACTACAGCGCTTAAGACACCTAAGGTTCCCTTGACGACAATTCCTGCTCCAGCCAACAAGCTTTCGCGGTAGAGGTTAAATGGCCCAGCTTCGAAGCGTTCACCGGTGCCAAAAAATGGCATGAGGATTGCAAAGAAGATAAAGGGAATTTCGATGAGCGATCGTGTGAGCAGAGTGAGGGTTGGAATCTTGGCAATCAGTGAGACTAGAAAAATTGCCGCAAAGTAGGCGATAAACGCCTGCCATTGGGTGATTGGGGTCGAGACGGAGACAATAATAAAGGCAAGAACAGCCATGATCTTTACATGGGCAGGCAAGCGATGAACTATCGAATGGCGATGTAGGTAGAGACGTTCTCCTACATCATGGCCATGATGATGCTGGTGCTCTGTCTGAGTCTTTATGAGTTGCTCTTATTAAATCGACGCAGACCATAAAAAATCAGAAAAGATATTCCGGCAGTTGCTCCAACGCCAATGACACCTGCAAGAGCTCCAGAGAGGCGCTCGTTCTCTACTCCGGCAACACCATATTCAGCGAGTGGACTATCTTTCAACGGGCTTTCTTTGGCCGTATCTAGAAAGCCGATTTCACCCGCAGACTTTTCAAAGCCATCAGGATGTGAAGATGCATAGTATGAAACACCACCTGCGAGAACTAGCGATGCGGCGAAGCCAAGAATAATCAGAGGATTTTTCATTTTACGCCTTTCGAATTTCAAGTTGTTGTTTTGCGCCGCGGTAGCCATAGACCAAGTCCGGACGGCTTGCCATAACTGCGGTGACTGAAAACGCTGTAATCACAGCTTCGCCAATTCCGATCAAAACATGTGTACCCATCATTCCGGTAAAGACTGCTGTCAGTGAAAATGTTGAATTCGCACCGATTGCGTATTGGAGCAAGAAGCCCATGACTGCTGCAGGTACAGAGATAAATGCAGCGATGGTGGCGGCTGTAGTTATTGACGCCTTACTCTTTGGAAGAACTTTCTTTACAAGGAGGAATGCTCCGTAGCCAACCCAGACACCGATGATTGAAAGGTTGAAGACGTTCAACCCAGCGGCAGTTAATCCACCATCTGCAAAGAGCAGCGCTTGCAAAAGCAGGACAACACTGAGGGCAAGAGTTGCCACATAAGGCCCGACTAAGACTGCAGCTAAGACGCTTCCGAATAGGTGTCCGCTAGTACCGGCTGCAACAGGAAAGTTGAGCATCTGAACAGCGAAGATAAATGTCGCGGTAAGGCCCGCAAGTGGAGCGGTCTTCTCGTCGAGAGATTTGGCAGCACCCTTAAGGCAGGCACCAACACCAACAGCGGCTACAGCAGCGAAGGCTGCTGAGGTAGGGACATCAATAAA
>JBILEX010000005.1:0-14956 GCA_044351895.1 Candidatus Planktophila sp. | reverse complement strand
ACTTTCCATTCGCTTTTGGCGTAGCAGGAGGTGATACCGCATCAGCTCTTGCTGCAGGATGCGCTGTTGTTATCAAGGTGAACCCAGGACATCCACGCGTTTCAAGGATGGTTGGCGACATCATGATTGCTGCTGCGCTGAAGGCAGGTGCACCTGCTGGTCTCATCTCTCTCGTTGAAGATTTTGACGCAGGTATGGCACTTGTTGAACACCCACTTACCGCAGCAATTGCATTTACCGGATCCACACACGGTGGACGCGCACTCTTTGATGCAGCCAATAGGCGCGAAATTCCAATTCCTTTCTATGGTGAGCTAGGTGGCTTGAATCCTGTCTTCGTAACTCGCTCCGTGGCGAGTGATAAAGCTAAGGAAACTGCTGAAGGGTTTCTAGGTTCGATCACGATGGGCGCGGGGCAGTTCTGTACCAAGCCTGGATTCTTAATTGTTGAAGGCGCAAGTCAAATTAGCGCCGAACTCTCGACACTTGTTTCTGCAGTACCCGCACAGAAGCTTCTCAATTCCAACATTGTGAAGCTACACGATAAAAATCGCAATGAAACAGCACAGGTGCCAGGGATGAAACTCATTGCTCAGAATCCCGATGGTGGAGATACGAATGTCTCGGTCTACACAATTTCTGGAAGAGATTTCTTGAAGGCAGGAGAAAATGCAAAGCGTGAAGTCTTTGGACCAACTGCAGTAGTTGTTGACTGCGCCGATGCTGAGGAAATGTTAAGAGTCGCAGAATCTTTCTCCGGAACATTAACTAGTGGAATCCACGCCATAGAAAATGATTTGATGGATCTTGCGGCACTGATTTCAATTTTGGAGCGTATAAGTGGTCGCATTGTGTGGAATCAGTGGCCAACTGGATTAGCGGTAACGTGGGCGATGCAACATGGCGGTCCTTACCCTGCTTCTACCAATCCACTCTTTACATCGGTGGGTGCAAAGGCATTACTGCGTTTTCGTAGACCTATTACTTATCAGAATTTCCCTCAGAACCATCTTTCACCTGTGCTCAGAGATGGAGCCCCTGAACTCGATAACGCACGCGTTAACGGTAAGTAGGCACTCTGTCGGGACGATGGGATTCGAACCCACGGCCTTCAGACCCCCAGCCTGACGCGCTACCAAGCTGCGCTACATCCCGTATTTCCGATCGTACATACTAGGCAAAAGTTCTAGCAATACACTTGGGAATGAAATATCTGGTCAAATGGTTTTAAATATAGCTACCTGGATTCAGGTATCCCAAGGCGTTACGAAAGGTGCAATACGTGAGAAGTTCTAATCCGGTTCTATCTCGATCATTTTCGGGTAAAGGTTTTGCTCGAATGGATTCGCAAGGTTTTTCTACGGAGACGCTAGAAGAGACATACTCAGCGCCAGCTGCATCATCAGTGCAGACAGGTCGCATGACAATGGAAGATGTTGTCGTTAAGACAGCTTCCCTCTTTGCAGTTCTACTCGTTGTTGGTGCATATGCATGGAATGCAAATCTTGGTGGTGGAGCGCTGCTCATCGGCCTTATTGGCGGATTTGTTTTGAGCATGGTCAATACCTTCAGTAAGACCGTTCGCCCTGCACTGGTTGTTGCATACGCTGCATTCCAGGGACTATTCCTTGGAACAATCACAAGTTTCTTTGAATCTGCATATCCAGGAATCGCAAGCCAAGCAGTCCTCGCAACTCTCTGTGCGTTCGGTGGAATGCTCTTTGCTTATCGCAGTGGACGTATTCGTGTAACTCCAAAGTTCCAACGTGTAATGTTTGGTGCACTTATTGGATATCTCGGCCTTGCAGTTGTGAGCATCATTGCAAGCTTTATGGGAACACCTGGTGGTCTCTACAGCGTTAGTGGACTTGGATTAATCCTTGCCGCAGGCGGCGTTGTGCTTGCTTCACTCTTTATTGTGATGGATCTCGATCAGATTGATCGTTCGATCAAAGCTGGTGTGCCACAGGTTGAATCATGGCGTGCAGCATTTGGTTTGATGGTCACACTTGTCTGGCTCTACCTTGAAATGCTTCGCTTAATCTCAATCCTTCGTGGGGATGATTAATTTAGCGGATCGATAACTTCATGAGATGCCCGGGACTTTCGAGTCTCGGGCATCTTTATTGAGAGCACTATTGCAATACAGAAAACTAAACCGCTAAGGCCAAATGCAGCGCGGTATCCATAATGATCTGCAACAAATCCAACAACTACTGGACCAACGATCATTCCAGCATCTCCTGCCATCTGAAATAAAGCGATGACTTGTCCGCCCTTACCTTCGATGAGATCACCGACGATCGTTGCGGGAGCACTTGCTAGAAATGCGTTGCCAAGTCCAATAATTGCCATGGAAATGAAGAACATGAGCGGGTTAAGCGTCAGCATCATAATGACGATGCCGATAAATGCAATTGTGGTTCCAACGACGAGAACAAACCTTCGGCCACGCTCATCAGATGTACGGCCTGCACGCAAGATCAGAGTTCCTTGGATGACGGCAGAGATAGTAAAACCCCAACCAACAACGGCAGCAGTCGATTTGAGTTGCTCTGTAATGAAGAGCGGCAGGATTGATGTTCGAACTCCAAAGATTACCCAGCTCGCTACAAAGGTAATGACGAGTGCGTAGCGATATCCCTTAAGAGCGAAAGCATCTTTAAGTGACATCGCAACTTTCTTTTCCTCGCTCTTTTTTGGCGCTTGTAAATGTTCGCTAGTGAAGAAGAAGAATCCGACCGTGCCTGCGACAGTTAACGCGATGGCGTAAACGAAGAATGGTGCACGCAATGAAATTGCAGCGAGCCCACCACCGATTGCAGGCCCGGCAATAGCGCCAAGTAAGAACGAGCCGTTATAGACAGACATGGCGTGGCCACGTTGGGCATCACTAACTGAGCGCAAAATGACTGAGCTTGCAGCAACAGAGAACATGGAAGAACCGAGGCCACCTGCTGCACGGAAGAAGAGAAGTTGGTTGTAGCTCTGAGCAATACCGCATGCACCGACAGAGAGAGCAACGAATGCAACACCCACCGCAAAGACGGTTCGCTCGCCAAATCTATCGACAAGTTTTCCTGAGAATAATCCAGAGGCAAAGCGAGATAAAGCAAAGAGCGAGATGATCAAACCGACCGCCGCGTTACTTACTCCAAATGATCGCGCAAAGAGCGGGATTGCAGGAACAATTATTCCGAAACCGACTGCAACAAAGAAAGATGCAACAACAAGGACGCTAACTTCACGAGGAAGGTCACGTAGTGGTGATTGCAGTTTCATAGTCCGGATCGGGATTAACCGAGTGATTCTCCGGCTGACTCTTGGCGAGCTGCTGCGTAATCCTCATTCGTACGTAATGGGGCCTCACGCAGAAAGAGTGCGATAAAGAATCCAATTGCCGTAAGCGGTGCTGCCGCAAGGAAGACAACGTGGAAAGAGTCTACGAAGGCGTTTAGTGCCGTGGTCTGCGCCTCTGGTGGAAGCTGAGCAATAACTGAGGTGTTCTGCTTGATCTTTTCGATGTCGCTCTCGTTAAATGATTGAGCAACGCTTGGATTACTTGCCACAAGGTCTTCACGCCCAACAATCAGGTAATGGCCGAGACGGTTAGAAAGAATTGCTCCGAAGAGAGCAGTTCCAAAGACTGATCCGAGTGAACGGAAGAATGTGTTTGAACTTGTAGCGATACCCATATCTTTAAACTCAACTGAATTCTGTAGCGCAATAACTATCGTCTGCATTGAAAGACCGAGGCCAGCACCAACCATTACAGCGTAGATTGCGATCTCCCAGAATGGTGTATCGATTTCAAGACGATACATCGCCAAGATTCCAAGGGTCATAATTGCCGTTCCCATGATTGGAAAACGCTTGTAGCGGCCATGCTTTGAAATCAACTTACCGCTGATAATTGAAGTGGTAACTATTCCAAGCATTAAAGGGATGAGCTTTAAGCCTGCAGATGTTGCAGTATCGCCCTTTACTACCTGGAGATAGAGAGGCAACATCACAATCGCCCCGAACATTCCGGCACCGATGATAAAGCCCAAGATCGATGTCAAACTAAATGTGTGATTGCTAAATAGTGAGAGAGGAATGATCGGCTCTTTAGCTCGTGCTTCCCACCAGATGAAGAGCGCTGCAAGTGTAAGGCCGATAAAGAGAAGGCCAAGTGTGCGCGAATCAGTCCAACCGTTCTGTGGACCATAGACGCTGAGGGAGAGCAAGATAAGAGTTACTGAAGTAACCAAGAGTGCTGCACCTAGGTAATCAATGGAGTGATCACGCTTTTGTTTAGCTAAGTGGAGCGTGGCACTTGTAAGTACTAGTGCAAGGATTCCGAATGGAATATTGATGTAGAAAATCCAACGCCAACCGGTAATTCCCAGGATTGTTTCGTGATCTGAGAAAAAGCCACCAAGTAGTGGGCCAGCAACTGAAGATAGACCCCAGACTGCGCCGAAATAACCCACGTAACGACCTCGTTCACGTGGAGGGACGATATCTCCGATAATTACAAAGGTAAGTGCCATTAATCCGCCAGCACCAAGTCCCTGCAACGCTCGAGTTGCAATGAGTTGATTCATATCTTGTGCGGCACCAGCTAAAAGTGAACCTAATAGGAAGGTAACGATTGCAAATTGAAAGACGGGGCGACGTCCGTAAATATCTGAAATTTTTCCGTAGAGTGGCGTGGATGCTGTTGATGTCAGCAAGTACGCGGTTACAACCCAGGTGTAGTGGTTAAGTCCGTTAAAGTCTTCTGTGATACTTTTTAAAGCGGTCGAGACAATTGTCTGGTCGAGAGCCGCTAGCAAGAGGCCGGTCATGAGGCCTCCGAGGATGACCATAATCTCTTTATGTGTGTGTGCTTTAGCTGGCGCGTTCATCGACATGGTTAACCCCATTTAAGTTGTACTGCTTCGGTTGCAAGAGAAATTGAGTAAATATTTGGAATTTCTTGTGCAAGGGAATAAGTTTACCGCGTGAAATCAATCATTGCTGAAGACCTCGTAAAAACTTATGACAAGGGCGCGGTACGAGCCCTAGATCACCTCTCATTAGATGTCGAAGAAGGAACCGTTTTGGGCGTATTAGGTCCAAATGGTGCCGGAAAGACAACGACTGTGAGAATTCTCGCCACCTTGCTCAATCCTGATTCAGGTCATGCAAAAGTTGGTGGCATTGATGTTGTTAAGCATCCTGAGAAAGTTCGTGAAGTTATTGGTCTCTCAGGACAATATGCAGCAGTCGATGAGATTCTCACCGGTTGGGATAACTTGGTGATGTTTGGTCAGCTCTATCATTTAGGTAAGAAGCAAGCAATTGCTCGCGCAGAAGAGTTGCTTGAGCAGTTCTCACTTACTGAAAGTGCGCGTCGCCCAATTAAGACATATTCGGGTGGAATGCGCCGCCGTCTAGATTTAGCGGCATCCCTGATTGTTAAGCCTAAGGTACTCTTTCTAGATGAGCCAACAACAGGACTTGATCCACGTGGTCGCCAAGAGATGTGGGGCGTTATTCAAGAGCTCGTTAAGGGAGGAGTAACACTTCTTTTAACAACACAATATTTGGAAGAAGCAGATCAATTAGCTGACGAAATCGCTGTGATCGATCATGGCAAGGTCATTGCTCGCGGAACATCGGATGCGTTGAAGAAGCAGGTCGGCGGAGAACGTCTACAGATTGTTGTCGAGCAGAACCACATCGCACAAACAATGGAGATAGTTACTCGTGTAAGCAAGAGCCCAGCCACAGTCGATGAAGGTTTGCGCCTGATCTCAGCGCCTGTTTCTACGGGTTCTGCTGCACTCATCGAAGCGTTGCGTGAACTTGATGGCGCAGGTATCCACCCACTAGATGTATCACTGAAGCGCCCATCACTAGATGATGTTTTTATGTCGCTGACGGGCCATGTTGCAGAAGAAGTAAAGGAAGAGGTAAAGAAGTGAGAAACCTTCAAGATATTTTCATCATTACTCGCCGCCAGATCTTGCTCTTGGTGCGCGTGCCTGAAGTCCTTATCTTCTCAACAATCCAACCAGTTATGTTCGTGCTGCTCTTCAGATTTGTCTTTGGTGGCTCAATCGATTCAGGCCAGCCAGGGGGATATGTACAACTTCTTATGCCGGGAATCTTTGTGCAGACCGTTGCATTTACCTTGGCAGGAACAGCATCAGGACTAGCTGAAGATATGAAGAAGGGTTTGATCGATCGCTTCAGATCACTTCCAATCTCACGCAGTGCTTTGATTATTGGACGAACACTTGGAGATTCACTTCTGAATATTGTGGTTCTCGCAGTTATGGGAATTACTGGATATATCGTGGGATGGCGCCCAACAGGAGGGCTTGGCAATGTTCTACTCGGGTTCCTTTTCCTGTTGCTCTTCGGTTACGCGCTCTCATGGGTTGGCGTGCTCGTGGGGCTTTCAGCAAAAGATGCACGGGTAGTTCAGAACGTCTCTTTCATCGTGACATTCCCGCTCACATTCTTATCGAATGCTTTCGCGCCAACAACTGGAATGCCACGTGCGCTGCAGTACTTCGCAGAATGGAATCCAGTTTCAACAATGGTGGCAGGATGCCGCTCGCTCTTTGGTCTTGAGAATCAATTTGGTGCAACGGCCGGATCGTTCCCGAGTGAAAATCCATTGATTACATCATTGATCTATATGGTTGTTTTAATGGCGATCTTTATCCCGCTTAGCGCGCGAAAGTATGCTCGAGCAGCGAATTAAATGAATCGCGCTTCGACGATTTCGACTGAAATCGCCTTGCCGCTAGGTGCTGTGTAAGAAACGGTATCGCCGATCTTGGCACCCATCACCGCACTTCCCAGCGGTGACTTCTCGCTATACACATCGTATTCATCAGATGTAATTTCGCGAGATCCCAAGAGGAACTTCATCTCATCGCCTGCAATTCGCGCAGTCACAACCATGCCTGCACCAACAACTCCATCTTCACTTGCAGGGGGAGTTCCGATATGTGCGTTCTCTAAAATTTGCTTAAGTTGGCGAATTCGCGCTTCCATCTTTCCTTGCTCGTCACGAGCAGCGTGGTATCCACCGTTCTCCTTGAGATCACCTTCGGCGCGCGCAGCTTCAATCTTCGCTGTGACATCGCGACGGCCAGGGCCTTCGAGATGTTCAAGCTCTGCCTGAAGGCGATCTGCTGCCTCTTGGGTTAGCCAGGTCTGTGGTGTACTCATAACGGGACACTTTAGCGGGGTTAGTCAGGTTATGAAATTCTGCAGCCTGCGATACGCGCACTGACGGGGGCGATTCGCGCTGGGATTGCGATGTTGCGTTCGACTTTACTCTCGCCGCCCACGATCTGGTCATCAATCTGGCCGACGATGTTCTTATCGATATCTAAAGTAATCAGCGTGCAGATCACGACCGCATCTGGATCGCGTCGATCGATCGCGTATTTCATTGTGATTTCGCGATCTCCGGTGACTGCAAATGAGTAGAGAGTAGATCGCAGCTCAGGCTGTGCATGGTTGAGCGCTGCCCACAACGTCCAGGTAAGCCCGATAACTGCAAGTAGCACAGCGGGTGCAATCCAACCCTTGCGAGGAGTGATGCCATAGCGATCGTTGTAGTCGAAAGTCTCATCTGGTTGCGGAGTTGCTTCAGGCATCGACATGGGAGAATTATCGCATGGATAAAGATGTAGATATGGGTTGGGCCGGCTCTCTTACTGTTTTGCTTCTCTGTATCTCGGTTGCGCTCTTGCTGCGCAGTTTCTACAAACGCTACGGCAAGATGAAGGATCGCGAAAACAACGGTGATATTTAAAGTACTTGGCAAAGCCCTTGTAGTTCTCACGCTTGCAGCGGCTTTTTTCTTTCTTGGTCTGTGGCAGCTTGATCGCGCCAACGAGTTAGAGGAATCCAAGAAGATTACTCCCGACTCAACTATCTATCAGTTGGCAGAACTTGCATCTCCAGCAGCCTCATTGGATTCACGTAACGTTGGAAAGAAAGTTCAACTTCGTGGAAACTATATTCAGACATTCCGTGCACCAAACCAAACCGATCTTGCAGATCTCAGATCTGATTGGGAAGTTGCACTAATGCAGGTTGATGAGAAAAGTGCGATCTTGGTTCTGCGCGGATATTGGAAAGATCGTCTGGTCGCGCCTCAAGTTGCCATGTCCACTGGCGTTGATCTGCAGGCCATCGTGCAACCGCGACAATTTGAAGATGTTGCAAGAAATGCACCAGGGGTGATTTCGCGCCTTGATAGCAGCGTCATTGTTTCGTTGACAGATTTTGATCTCTACGACGGGTTCCTACTAGCAACCCAAGAGAGTGTGAGTGAGGGCGCCATCAATCGTGATCGTATTGAACTCGCACTCCCTGAATCAAAGGTGGGCGGCTACTACTGGCAGCACATCTCTTATGTAATTATCTGGTGGCTCATGGCTGCCATCGTCCTATACCTACCTTTCTACCGTAGGCGTGAAGAAAGCGATAAGTTGGGAGCATGAAAAACGCAGTTCTTCGTTTTCGAGCCATGGCCCTTATCTGCGGAGTCTTATCGCTGATTCTCTGGTTCTTCTATATGCCAGCAAAATATATTTTCAACCTCGATCGCACCTGGCCTGAAATGGTTTGGATTACTCATGTCCATGGCGCTCTTTACATATTCTACGTTTTAGCCGCCCTGCAACTGAGTGTAAAAATGCGTAAGAGTATGTCGGGCCTGATCTGGATGATTCTTGCCGGAACTCTTCCAGTGGCTTCATTTATCTTGGAGCGTAGAGTTGTTCGACAAACTTCGTAAAGAGATCAAGGGGTGGCTATACCCGTTTTATGAGTGGCGCATTGTCCGCGACTTAGATTTTTCTCAGACCCCGCAACATGTTGGTGTCATCCTCGATGGCAATCGCCGTTGGGCGATGAGCAACCCCAATCCATCAGATCCCAAAGGTCATCGTCGCGGCGCAGACAAGATCATCGACTTTCTTGGATGGTGCGAAGAGGCTGAAGTAAAGGTCGTCACCTTATGGATGCTCTCGACCGATAACTTCAAACGCACCCCTGAAGAGCTCGACGCACTCCTTGCTGTGATCGGCGATAGCGTTGATGAATTAGCGCGCACTGGCCGTTGGACAATTAAAGCTGTCGGCGCACTCGATCTCTTGCCTGCCTGGTTACAAGAAAAACTCTCCGTACTACCAACCCATCCCGGAACTCTCGAAGTCAATGTCGCAATCGGCTATGGAGGCCGGCGCGAGATTGTGGATGCCGTTAAGAGCTACATGACTGAGGCTGCAGCCCAGGGCAAAGAAATCACTGCCGCTGCCGCCGATCTCGATGCTGATGCAATTTCGCAATATCTCTACACCGCCGGCCAACCAGATCCAGAACTTCTGATCCGCACATCGGGCGAGCAACGGTTGGGCGGATTTTTGTTGTGGCAGAGCGCCCACTCAGAGTTCTATTTCTGTGAAGCATATTGGCCAGATTTTCGCCGTGTTGATTTCCTTCGAGCCCTTCGCTCCTATTCACAACGCCATCGTCGTCTCGGTAGATAACACTGGGTTGGTTATTCACCTACTTGTAATCTTGCAGATATGGCGTGTCGCCGCTACAAATGCGCTCGCAGTTCTAATCTTTCCCTATCCGAAGCGTGATCCCTTCTAGAACAATTAAAGAAATGTGAGTTCTCGCCGTTGGCACACCCACCGCGTAAAACATACGTTTTAGATACCAGCGTTCTTCTGGCTGACCCAGGCGCACTTCTCAAATTTGAAGAGCATGAAGTAATTATTCCGATCGCAGTCATCGGAGAGTTAGAGACCAAACGAGACCATCCAGAACTTGGCTACTTTGCCCGCGCAGCACTTCGCGCACTCGATGATCTTCGCATCGAACATGGTCGACTCGATCAGCCCCTAAAAATTACCCCCGAGGGCGGCACGCTCTCTGTCGAACTCAATCACACAGATCTGAGCACTTTGCCGCATGGATTCTTGCGTGATGGCACAAATGATTCGCGCATCCTTGCCATCTCCAAAAATCTCATGTCAGATGGAAAAGATGTAGTCCTAGTAACGAAAGATCTTCCACTTCGCGTCAAAGCTTCATCTGTTGGTGTCCGCGCCGAAGAGTATTTGGCAGAACTGGTCTCCAATAGCGGATGGACTGGAATCGAAGAGGTTGATGTCGGCCACAGTTTGATTGACGAGCTCTACTCCGGCGATCGTGCTGATCACGAATGCGCCCACGCTCTACCAGTGCACACTGGAGTCGTTCTTCACTCTGAAAAGGGAAGCGCTCTGGCCCGAGTCACAGCCGATAAGCGATTGCAATTAGTTCGTGGCGATCGCAGCGCTTTTGGTCTTCATGGTCGCAGCGCCGAACAACGTATTGCCTTAGATCTCCTGCTCGATGAAGAGATCGGAATCGTCTCACTCGGCGGCCGTGCCGGAACTGGAAAATCTGCCCTGGCTCTCTGCGCCGGACTTGAAGCGGTGATGGAGAAACGACTTCACAAGAAAGTTGTGATCTTCCGTCCTCTCTATCCCGTCGGCGGGCAAGAGCTGGGTTACTTGCCGGGCAGTGAAGGCGAGAAGATGTCGCCGTGGGCTCAAGCGGTCTTTGACACTTTGGGCGCTCTGGTCAGCCAAGCCGTAATTGATGAAATCATCGCGCGCGGATTGATCGAGGTTTTGCCTCTGACTCATATCCGTGGTCGTTCTTTGCATGACAGCTTTGTCATCGTCGATGAGGCCCAATCCCTGGAACGCGGAGTCCTGCTGACGGTCTTATCCCGAATTGGCCAAAGTTCGCGAGTAATCCTGACCCACGATGTCGCCCAGCGCGATAACTTGCGAGTCGGACGCCATGATGGCGTCGTTGCCGTCGTTGAAACCTTGAAAGGCCATCCTCTCTTTGCCCATGTGACCTTGACCAGATCAGAGCGCTCGCCGATCGCTGCCCTGGTCACTGAATTGCTTGAAGGGCCGATCGCTTAGCCCTTCAAAAACGCCTTCATTAAAGATCACAGCGACAAATAGGGCAAATCGGACTTTCCCCATTCTGACCTGCACTTTTACCTATCCACAACCAGTCACTTTTCTGAGAATTTTCAATCCATGCGTGTTCTGATTTGCCCAAGGCCCTCACCCTTGCCACCCTAGAGCCATTCCCCCTTCCCAATTGTCCTTGAATTCCAAAAATTTGAGGGCGATGAGGGTTTGTCGGAAAACGAGTTGAAGAAGAAGGAGGGCAGCGATGCAGGTATTTCTTACCAAGCCGCGACGTAAAGTCGCCGGGCTATGGACTCTTGTTGCGACCTTGATTCTTCTAACTAGCGCCCAGCCAACTGCCTACGGTCTGGACTTTCCTGAGACCACCCGTCTGACACTGCCTGAGGCAACAAACATTCGGGCCTCAGTCGTTGACCTTTCAGAGGGTGCACCGCTCTACTCACAATTGGATTTTGCTCAATCACTCTTTGCCTCCGAAATGGCACTGGTTGCAACGGTTACTCGCCACGTCGAATTAGCCAGAACACCCAACGGCGCTAAATATGTCGCCCGCCAAATTATGGCCACCGAATACAACTGGGGCAGCTACCAATTCAAATGCCTGAATAGTCTTTGGACTAAAGAGAGCAATTGGAATTACAAAGCTCACAACCCTCGCACCGGCGCGCATGGAATTCCACAAGCTCTACCCGCTAATCGCATGGAGATCATTTCAACGGATTGGCGCAAGAACCCAGTCACACAGATGCGTTGGGGCCTTCGCTATATCGATATTCGCTACGAGACCCCATGTAAGGCGTGGGCAAAGTTCAAGCGCAGCAAGTTCTACTAAAACTGGGACTAATTAGTTTTCGCTCTGTCGCTTTCCGATAGTCAACGGCTTTGAAGTCTGGGCAAAGAAATCATTGCCCTTATCATCGACAACAATAAATGCTGGAAAATCTACAACATCGATCTTCCAGACCGCTTCCATACCAAGCTCTTCGAAGTCGAGGACTTCAACTTTCTTAATGCAATCTTGAGCAAGGCGAGCGGCCGGCCCGCCGATAGATCCAAGGTAGAAACCGCCATGGCTCTTGCAGGCATCTGTAACGGCCTGTGAACGATTACCTTTTGCAAGCATCACAAAAGATCCGCCACGTTCTTGGAAATAGTTAACGTATGAATCCATACGACCTGCAGTCGTTGGTCCAAAGGAGCCCGATGCAAAACCCTCTGGAGTTTTAGCGGGGCCAGCATAATAAACAGCGTAATCCTTGAGGTATTGCGGCATTGGTTCGCCTTTATCAATTGCCTCTTTGATTCGTGCATGAGCTAAATCGCGCGCAACAACAATGGTGCCGGTCAGACTGACACGAGTCTTAACTGGGTGCTTTGAAAGTTCTGCGCGGATTGCATCCATTGGTTGGTTGAGATCAATCGCAATAACGTCGTTATCGAGATGTTCATCAGTTGTCTCAGGCAAGAAATGTGCTGGATCGCGCTCAAGCTCTTCGATGAAGACTCCGTCGCGAGTGATCTTCGCCTTTACCTGGCGATCGGCAGAACATGAGACCGCAATTGCAATTGGAAGAGATGCGCCATGGCGAGGAAGGCGTACTACTCGCACATCGTGACAGAAGTACTTGCCGCCAAATTGAGCGCCGATTCCCAGTGTGCGGGTGAGTTCGAGGACTTTCTCCTCAAGCTCAATATCTCTAAATCCATGGCCGGTTGCGGCATCTCCGGAAGTGGGCAGTGAATCTAAATACTTTGTTGATGCCAACTTTGCAGTTTTAACAGTGTGCTCAGCACTTGTTCCACCGATGACAATTGCTAAGTGATAAGGAGGGCAGGCTGCTGTTCCGATTGAACGCAACTTCTCATCAAGCCAATTCATAAATGATGTGGGGTTTAAAACTGCTTTAGTCTCTTGGTACAGGAATGATTTATTTGCACTTCCGCCACCCTTTGCGATGAAGAGAAAGTTGTACTCATCGCTATGGTCGCTATCAGCGTAAATCTCAACTTGGGCGGGCAAATTATTGCCAGTGTTCTTCTCATCCCATGTTGTGACTGGGGCCATCTGCGAATAACGCAGGTTGAGCTTTGTATAGGCGTCATAGATTCCTTGCGAGAGAGCAACTTCGTCCTTGCTTGAGGTCAAAACGTGCTGCCCCTTCTTGCCCATAATCAAAGCAGTTCCTGTGTCTTGGCACATCGGCAGGATTCCACCAGCTGAAATATTGGCATTCTTTAAGAGATCGGTAGCCACGAAGCGATCATTCGGTGAAGCCTCTGGATCACTCAAGATATTTGCAAGCTGCTGCAAATGTGCAGCGCGTAAGTAGTGAGAGATATCGTGAATTGCGACTTCACTTAAGTGCGATAGCGCAGATGGTTCAACATGCAAAAATTCGAGATCGCCATGTTTTTTCACACTCACACCATCTTTAGTAAGAAGGCGATACTTCGTTGCATCCTCACCTAGTGGTAGAAGATCTGAGTACGAAAATTGTGGAGACATCGTTGGCCTTATTCTGCTTCAGCTTCTTGAGTTGATCGGCTTGCTGCAATTTTCGCCTTTGCGCCATCGAGCCATTCTTGGCAGATCTTTGCTAGCGCTTCTCCGCGCTCCCAGAGTGCAAGAGATTCTTCGAGAGTGGCACTTCCTGATTCGAGTGATTCCACAATCTCTGCCAGCTCATCCCGAGCCTGTTCATAGGACAACTTCTTCTCTGCAGCCATGTCCCTAATCTACTCTCTTCTCGACATTTGCTTTAAGTGAACCCTTTGCTAGGCGAATGTGAAGCCCAGCACCATCTTCAATCGAAGTGGAATCTCGTGCAATCTGGCCGTCACTTAATGTGGCAACTGCATATCCGCGGTCAAGAGTCGATTGCGGTGAGAGCGAGCGAAGGTGGGCGCGCACCTGCTTAAGTTCGCGCTTTTCGCTATCAATAATTGCGGCAAAGGTACGACGGGCACGATCACGGGCGGTAGTGAGAATTTCACTGCGCGAGCTAACGATGACCATCGGATCTTTCATAACTGGGCGAGTAATTAAATGTGAAATTGTTGAAAACTCGAAGTCGATTGCATGTGTGACTTTACGAAGCAAGCGAGCACGAATTGCTTCAATATCGGCAATCTCTTGCGCAATATCAGGAACAACGCGCTTTGCCGCATCAGTCGGTGTTGAGGCACGGTAGTCAGCGACGAGATCGAGAAGTGGTGAATCCTTTTCGTGGCCGATTGCGCTAACAATTGGTGTGAGACACGATCCGGCAAGGCGAACCAAGGACTCGTCGCTAAAGGGCAAGAGATCTTCAAATGAGCCGCCGCCTCTAGTAATGATGATGACGTCAACATCATTCATCGCCTCAAGTTCTGCAAGTGCTTGTGATACTTCTACGACTGCTGCACTTCCCTGTACCGCTACTTCGCGAATCTCAAATTCCACTGCCGGCCAACGACGACGACCGTTTTCAACGACATCTTTCATCGCATCGGTATTGCGACCACAGATAAGACCGATCTTTTTTGGCAAGCGAGGCAGTGCTACTTTGCGATCTGCGCTGAAGAGCCCTTCTGCAGCGAGCGTGTTCTTTAACTCTTCAAGTCGAGCTAAGAGTTCGCCAACTCCGACCTGTCTAATCTCTTTGGCAGACATCGTTAAAGTGCCGCTCTTGGTATACCAAGATGCTTTTGCATGAATAACTACACGAGCATTTGGTAGCAGTGGTTGCACAGGCGCTAAAACCGTTTTGTAACACATCACGGAAAGACTCATATCGGCGCTGGTATCGCGCAGACGCATAAATGCCATTCCGCCGCTGCGTTCGTTGAGCTCTGAGATCTCGCCCTCGATCCAAATAGGGCCTAAACGATCGAGATACTCCTTAATTGCTTCAGTGACGACGCGTACTGGCGCAGGTTTCTCACTTGAAGTTTCGAACATGAGCCCA
>JBILEX010000087.1:0-4537 GCA_044351895.1 Candidatus Planktophila sp. | reverse complement strand
TACCGATAATCGAAAGTATCGCCACGATATCTGCAACTTCAGGAACATGAACAAGTCCGCCCAGACCGACAACCTCGCATTCAATATCAGCGTTACGTAGCGCGCTTTGGAGAGCAGGGATCTGCGCGCGCTTACGTACCAAAATTGCAAAAGTCTTTGGTGCCTTACTTGCCTCAACAAGCCGCTGCGGATCCTTCCAAAGGGGTGCGATGTATTCGGCAATTGCAGCAGCTTCTGCCTCCAGGGTTTCAAAGAGACCAACAGCGAGATCGCCTTTACCGGCACCTGGGCGCGGTGTAAGTGGTGAAACGTTGAGATTTCCAAGTGATCGCACCTGACTCGAGATCACATTCGCTAAATCAAGGATTGCAACATCGTTTCTGAAGGTGGTTAAAAGTTCATATATATCACTGCCCGTAGAGCCTTTAGCTTTGGGGAAGTACTCACCGAATGATCCAATTGTTCCGGCGGATGCACCACGCCAGGTATAGATCGATTGGCATGGGTCACCGACTGCGGTGACTGGGTGGCCGTTACCAAATAGAGCAGAGAGTAAACGAACTTGTGATTGCGAAGTATCTTGATATTCATCGAGTAGAACCACGGTATACTTACCACGTTCGATCGCTGCAACATCAGGAAACTTGGCAGCGATATCGGCAGCAAGTGACATCTGATCATCAAAGGAGAGAGTTCCCTCACCGCGTCGAGTATCGATAAAACGCTCAACGAGTGGCAAGAGAGCAATTCGTTGACGTGCAGTACGCGATACAGCACGAACTTCATCATTTGGTCCACCTGAAAATGCTGCAAGCTCCGACAGGGTCTGTTCATCAGCTTCCCGTATCGAATCTAGCGAAACCTGGTGTTCAAGAATGAGTGAGGCAAGGCCCATCACATCATCGATAGCGGTATTGAGCGCACCTTCGTAAATGAAATCGGGATCGTTCCAATCACGCACCAATGTGTTGGCCGCCATCCAGAGCGCTGCTTCACCGAGCGGCTGTGAGTCTGCATCGATTCCAAAACGAATTGCATGTTCACTTAAGAGCCGACCAGCGTAAGAGTGATAAGTAGTAACCGATGTATCCAAGGTTGCAAAGGGAACTTCGATGCCTGCCTTAGTCATAGCAAGTTGCAATTGACGGAGACGTTTACGAATTCGGGCAGAAAATTCCCCCGCAGCCTTGCGCGTAAAAGTAAGGCCCAGAATCTCATCAGGTTTTACAAATCCATTAGCAACGAGATAAACAACTCGCGAAGCCATCGTCTCTGTCTTTCCAGATCCAGCTCCTGCAATAACCACTGCAGGTTCAAATGGATTCGTCAGAATCGAAATGATTTTCGCTTGTTCTGGAGTGGGGTTATGGAAGCTTGGATCAACGCTTCTAATGAGGGCTGCAACCTGTACCGGTGTGTATTTTTCGATCATTGGATCACCGACTGACCTGATGGCTGCACCGGGCATGACGAGCGAACAACACAGCGCGGACACATCTCATTAACGGTGGCGGTGAATGTTGAGGCTGACATTCCTTGACCGATAATCGTTAACTGCTGGCGAACTTCATCGGCATCGATTACAGGTCGCACGCGAGTGGCAACTTCCTTAGTCTCATGCGCAAGATAAACAAGGTGAGATCCAGAAGTTTGATCGCCGCTGATCTTTTCACCGAAGCCACCCATGATGATTCCAAGTTGATAACAAGCAAGTTGCAAGTTTGTGAGCGCTTCTTTATGACCAATTGGTTTCATTCCGGTCTTAAAGTCAACAACGAAGTACTTGCCATCACCATCAACTTCAATGCGGTCGGCATTTCCCTTAACGATGATATCTCCAAAATTAACCTTGAACTCCAGTTCGACTCCAACAACGCTGCGATCGGTCTTGCTGTGATACTGAGCAAATCGTTCCAACATTCGCTTGGCACGCTTGAGGGATGCTGCGCTCAACCAGCCACTTGATTGATCTATCAGTGACCATGAACTTTCAAGTTTCTCAACGAGTTGCTCGTGGGTAATCTCAGGAGTTTCAACTTTTAGACGAGCAAATTCGTGGATTGCAGAGCCAAGTAATTGTGCAACACCATCTCTATTTGTTCCGCCACTCTTCTCAAAGAACCATTTCACGCCGCACTCAGTAAATGGTTCGGCACCGCTAGGGCTGACATAGATGGGATCGCCTTCGGCAACAACGGGGCGATCAGTTGAAAGAGGACGAGATCCAACCCACGAAGTCGGATTAGCAAGTGAGATTCCGTGTTCGTTAAGGGTTGCAAGAAGTTTGGCTGCATCTGCAGAGTTCTCTGAAGAAAGGTTACGTCGCAGCGTTGCAACTAGTGCTGGTGCAGTCAAAGGTCTAGCTGGTTCAACAGTCTTTGCTTCGGCTGAGTCTGTCGAAAAGCCATGTATTTCCTCATATATTTCATGGAAAAGCAGCGATGGTTCATCATCTTCGCGCGATGTAGCGGTGACCAATAAATCGGCTGTCGCACGAGAAGTTGCAACATGAAAGAGACGCCGCTCATCCTCAAGTAGTGAGGATGCGGTAATCGCTTGTAGTTCGCGCTCGGCAAGATGATCACCGTGACGCTCGCGTTCAACAAGTCTTTCTGCACCTAACAGGGTCGAACGAGTCTTTAGGTTTGGCCACGTGCCTTCTTGAACACCGGCAACGATCACAAAGGGCCATTGACGACCCTTCGCGCTATGAACTGTAAGAATTTCTAGCGCATCTGGCCGCACACCCTTTGCTGTAATCACATCAGCTGCAATGAACTCATCTGTAATCTCATTGAGAAAGAGGGATGGATGTGCACCAGGGAAACGTTCAATAAATCGCGCTGCACTTTCAAAGAGAACGATCATGGCATCGAGATCACGATCGGCGGCGGCTCCTCGGGTGCCATGGCGAAGTGCGGCATCCTGCCACGCCTTACTTAACTTTCCGCCATCGCTTGTAACTGCGTTATCCCAGATTGCCCATAAGAGATCGTGAACCGTTGAGTTGGCCCGTGAGAGTGCTTTACGTGCATGAGATAAGAGTGCATGTACTCGGTGCAGTTCGAGTCCATCTTCAATCGGGATATCACCTTGGACGAGCGCATCAATAAGCATCTGTGATCCGCTACGAAGATCTTCATCATCTCGTGCAGCTAAAAGCGAACGGCGAATTCGTCGTAGCGAGATCGGATCACTGCCACCGAATTCACTCGTGAGTAACTCTTCTGCCTCTGCCAAAGTAAGTTTCTTAGGATCTGTTGCAATACGTGCAAGAAGTAAGAAGGGAGCGATCGCAGCGTTATTTCCGAGCGCTTCGATCTCGCCGACCGTTGGAATTGATGCCTGCATACATGCGCGTCGAATGGAAGATGCAGTTGCTCCCCCAGATCTCACAATGATCGCCATATCCGAGTAAGGAATTCCGCCTAATAAGTGGGCCTTTTTACAGTGATAAGCAATGTAATTTGCCTCTTCGGTTGCAGTTACTGCCATCACTGCATCGCGATGACCAGGGTTTCGATAGCTCTGCGAAAGAACAATTGTGTGTCCATGATCGCCAATGAGTGATTGCGCTGCGCGATCGGCACCATCTGGATCAGCGCCACGGAATCGTCCCACAGCACTCTTGCTATCCAATGCGATCAAAAGATCTGTACCTGCCAAAAGTTCTAGGAGGGCACGTTGGGCTGGATCTGACTCTTGAAACTCGTCAACGATAATTGTTGTAAATCGCTTGCGCAAAGATGCGAGCAATTCAGGGTTATTACGAAGGTGTGCAATCGCTGCATTTATCAGTTCGGATGGATCGATGCGCATCTTTGCATCGGCTGCTCCAGAGGACGCTAAATCCATCGCACCTTCATAGCGCTTCCAGAAGGCGGCAGCTGATGGCCAGAACTTTTCCTTGAGTTGTGAGCCACGTTCAGCAAGTTGATCAGGTGATATTCCACGTTCATTTGCACGCATCATCAAGTCGCGAAGTTCGCGGATAAATCCTCGAGTCAGAAGTGGATTGCCTAACTTTCCTTCACCATCGCGAAGTTCAACTGGCCAGTCGCGATAACCATCATCGACATCTCCGCGCAATAGTTCGGCAATAAACTTCTCTTGTTCAGCACCTGATAACAAAATTGGTTCGCGATAATCTTCACCGCTCTTCATCTTGACGATAGAAAATGCTAACGAGTGGAATGTGCGCGCTAAAGGTTCAAAACCTGTTGCGCTGCTGCGGATCGCAATTGCATCGCGTATTTCAGATGCGCGTTCGCGACCGTAGGTAATAAAGAGAATTGAATCCGATGATGAGCCTTCGCTAATTCGCGAGAGGGCTGCCTCAATAAGAACTGTTGTCTTGCCGCTACCAGCAAGGCCTTGTATGAGCAGAGGGGATCCGCGGTGTGCAATTGCAGCCTTTTGTTGATCGTCAAAGCCCAGCTCAAAGAGCCCAGCATCCTGCTTGATCAACTTCATAGGTGCCATTTAACCGTAGCCCTACGACAAAACGTGGCTGCCTAGTTGTCGGCGGCTAGGTTCG
>JBILEX010000085.1:0-4567 GCA_044351895.1 Candidatus Planktophila sp. | reverse complement strand
TCAGAACCACGACCATTTTGATCAACGGTTTGGATTGAAACATCTTGTTCAGCAAAGGTCTGGGCAATTGTTGCCAAAACACCTGATTTATCCTTCACTTCAAGGCGGATAAGGAACTTAGTCTTAGTCGTCTCAATCGGTGCGATATCGCGATCGGCATAGTCAGTTTCGCGCTGGCCAATGGAGTTAAGTGCAATGTGTCTAGAGACTGCAACGACGTCGCCGAGAATTGCAGAGGCAGTAGGTGCACCTCCTGCTCCACGACCGTAAAACATTAGTGGCCCAGCAGATTCTGCTTCGATAAAGACTGCATTGAATGCATCTCGCACAGATGCCAATGGATGGCTCTTGTGAAGAAGAACGGGGTGAACGCGTACCGAAATTTCATCAGACGGTGTTAACTCAGCGATGGCAAGTAACTTGATCACGTGATCCATTGACTTTGCAATCTGAACATCTTCAAGTGTGATCGAAGAAATTCCTTCTCGATACACATCATCAACTGTGACGCGGGTATGAAAGGCAAGTCCTGAAAGAATCGCAGCCTTTGCAGCCGCATCAAATCCCTCAACATCTGCAGTTGGATCCGCCTCGGCATAACCTAATTTCTGCGCTTCCGCCAACACATCCGCGAATTCACGATTGTCTTCGTGCATTTTGGTCAAAATATAGTTTGTGGTTCCGTTAACAATTCCCATAAGACGAACAACGTGGTCACCGGCAAGTGAATCGCGCATGGGGCGAATAATTGGGATAGCGCCAGCAACTGCAGCTTCATAGTAAATATCTTCACCCTGGGCATATGCGGCGGTGAACAAATCTGCACCGTGGCTGGCAAGGAGCGCCTTGTTGGCGGTGACAATTGATTTGCGATTACTAATTGCCTTGAGGATTAATTCACGCGCAGGTTCGATGCCGCCCATTACTTCAATGATGAGATCGATGCTTGGATCATTAACGATCGACATTGCATCAAGAGTGAATAATTCATTTGGAATTCCGGCACGCGGTTTAATCTCGCGCACTGCAATCTTTGCTAACTCAATCTTCGCGCCAGCTCTAGTGGAGAGTTCGACTGTGTCAGCAAGGATTAGGCGGGCAACTTCACTTCCGACCACACCGCAGCCAAGCATGCCAATACGTACAGGCTGGTCTGGGGATCTCATCTGCCTATTCTTTCACATCGAGTGCGAGCAGATCTGCCTCATTTTCTCGGCGAACAATTACGCGTGCTTTTCCATTCTTTATGGCAACTACAGGAGGGCGCGGCACATGGTTGTAGTTACTAGCCATGCTTCGTCCATATGCACCTGTAGCAGGGGTAGCAAGGAGATCACCAGGAGCAATATCTGAAGGAAGTGCGATATCGCGAATGACAATATCTCCAGTTTCGCAGTGCTTTCCAACAACACGCGAAAGCACTTGAGCAGAAGTGGAGATTCGATCTGCGAGTAGTGCAAAGTATTCTGCGCCGTAGAGTGAAGGGCGGATGTTATCGCTCATGCCACCATCAACTGAGATGTAGCGACGAGTTTGACCATCTTCTAGCTGGACATCTTTAACAGTACCTACTTCATAAAGTGTAAAAGTTGTTGGACCAACAATATTACGACCCGGTTCAATTGAAATAACTGGCAGTGCTAATCCTGCCGCAGCACATTCACGCTTTACAACATTGCTCAACGTTGGAAGTACATCTTCCGGTTCAACAGTTGTCTCACCTGGAACATATGCGATGGCATATCCCCCACCAAGATCAAGTTCTGGTAGTTCAATCCCGTGCTTCTCTTTGCACTCTTTCATAAGAGCAATAATTCGAGTGGCAGCTAATTCAAATGAATCTGTTCCAAAGATCTGTGAACCGACATGACAGTGAAATCCACGCAGTTCAAGGGATGCGTGTGAAAGTACTTCCGACACGGCAACTGCAGCAGCTCCGCTTGCGATGGAGAATCCGAACTTCACATCTTCATGTGCAGTTGAAATTGATTCGTGCGTATGTGCTTCGACACCTGGGGTGAGACGGAGCATTACGCCTTGGCGAACACCGTGCTTGTTGGCCGCTGCGGCAACACGCTCAATTTCGAATAGAGAATCAAGAACAATTGTCTTTACTCCAACTTGAACTGCGCGTTCAATCTCTGCAACGGACTTGTTATTTCCGTGGACTTCTATTTTCTTCGGATCGATTCCACCGGCAAGTGCAACAGCAAGTTCACCACCAGTGCAGACATCGATTCCGATTCCTTCTTCTTTGATCCAGCGTGCAACTTCAGTGCAGATAAAGGCCTTTGCTGCGTAATACACATCACCAGCAGCTGCACCAAAATGCAGATCGAGAGATTTCGCCCATGCTCTGGCGCGCGCTCTAAAGTGTTCTTCATCGATAAAAAAGGTTGGTGTCCCGAACTCGGTTGCCAAATCGCGCGCACTTAAGCCGTCCAGGGAGAGATGTCCTTGATCAAATGAAATAGCACGTGACCACATATCTATTACATCCTCTCCGGAGCGCTCACGCCGAGCAGATCAAGTCCGTTGGCGAGAACCTGTTTGGTGGCAGCACATAAGTTTGCGCGCGCAGAGTGCAGAGGAGAAATCTCTTCTTCGCCCATGGGCAGCACGCGGCAATCGGCGTAGAAGCCGTGATAAACACCTGCCAACTCTTCCAAATATCTGGCAACACGATGTGGCTCGCGGAATGCGGCTGCCGCTTCAACAACGCCAGGAAATTCAGCCAAAGTTCCGAGTAACTCGTTCTCACGATCGTGAGATAACTGGCTCGGATCAAAGTTGGAAAGCCCTGTAGGAATTGCGAGCTCTTCGACATTTCGCAATACAGCAGCGATCCGTGCATGTGCATACTGCACGTAATAGACAGGGTTCTCATTTGTATTTCTTCGCAAGATATCAATATCCATCACCATGGGCGTATCTACTGGGTATCGAATGAGGGTATAGCGCGCTGCATCTACGCCAACTTTTTCTACCAATTCTTCAAGGGTAATGATTGTTCCCGCGCGCTTTGAGAGTTTGACCTCTTCGCCGCCTTCCATGATTTTGACGAGTTGGCCAATCAAGATCTCTACGTTGTAGTCAGGGTTATCTCCCGCACAAGCTGCAGTAGCGCGGAGACGATTCACGTATCCGTGATGGTCTGCACCCAACATGTAGATACAAATATCAAATCCACGTTCGCGCTTATTGATGTAATAGGCGGTATCCGATGCAAAATAAGTGAGATCGCCGTTGGCTTTTGTGATTACACGATCTTTATCATCGCCAAAATCTGTTGTCCGTAACCAGATTGCACCTTCTGAATCAAAAATATGTCCCTGAGTGCGTAACTTCTCGACCGCATGTTCAACCGCCCCGGCTTCATGAAGCGAGCGCTCTGAAAACCAGACATCGAAATGAGTATTGAAGGTATTGAGAACACGTTGCTGGTCTGCGAGTTGCACCTTGTAGGCAGCTTCACGGAAAGATTCGTAGCGAGTATCTGCTGCGTGCTCTTTGATGCCTGGATTTTCGCGAACCACAGCCTCTGCTAAATCGCTGACGTAGCCACCTTGATAACCATCTTCTGGAATCGGTTGACCGAGCGCTGCCGCCTCTACCGATTTTCCAAATAGATCCATCTGATTTCCGCGATCATTGATGTAAAACTCTCGGATAACTTTTGCACCAGCTGCCGAGAGAACGCGGCCAAGAGCATCTCCAACCGCAGCCCAACGTGTATGACCAAGATGCAACGGTCCTGTTGGGTTTGCGCTAATGAATTCCAAGTTGATCGAAACACCTGCAAGCGAATTACCGGTTCCAAATGTTGCGGGCGATGACAAAATGGTCGCAACTAACTCAGCCTGACTACTTCTATTCAGAGTAATATTGATAAAGCCCGGCCCTGCGATATCGACTGCGCTCACTTCGGGCAACTTGAGTAAATCTGACTGTAAAAGTTCTGCAACAGCTCTGGGCGACATCCCTGCTGGCTTGGCCAACTGGAGCGCTACCGAAGTTGCGTAGTCGCCATGATCGCGATTCTTGGGGCGCTCAAGCGGGATGGTTACTGGAATCGTTCCCACTAAATCCCCACGCTCAATTGCAGCCCCGATTGCAGCGGAAATCGCCGCTGCCAGAGCCTGCGATTGCGTGGGTGAGGACATGGCACAAGGTTACCCGTACAAGGCCCGCTCATGCGTTTACCAAATAGTTACCAAATAGGTAGTGACCAATTTGGAGTAAAGGATTACGCTCAGTCGGGTTCACGCCCTCATGTCTGGCTAAAACAGCTTTAGCCAGGGGCGCGTACACCTTTCGAAAGGTAAACACATATGGCAAAGCGCCGTCTAGTTGTTGCTGCTGCAATTGCATCAGCAGCAGCTCTTTTAATCTCTGGCTGCTCAAGCAGCGATGATTCAGCAGGAAAGCGTGCTTGCATGATCCTTCCTGACTCAGAGTCATCTGCTCGTTGGGAAAATGGAGATCGTCCAGCAATGGATTCAGCACTTACAGGTGCAGGATTTGAAACAGATATTCAGAACGCACAAGGTGATACAGCTAAGTACGC
>JBILEX010000084.1:0-4604 GCA_044351895.1 Candidatus Planktophila sp. | reverse complement strand
TGCCATGGTAAAGGTTGCCCTCTTCTTGGTGGCAAAAGATGTAACGGGCATAGATTCCGTTGCATTTCCGATATCACCTTCAAAGACGTCTATGCGGGCACCTGGAGTATGAGTGGTAAATGCAATTGACTTTACAAGATGAGCAATGTTGACACGGATCGTATGTGTATCTACATAAGGAACAACCTGAACATCCTTGTAATAATAATTGAGAATTGCAGAAGCACTTTCACCAGCTAGAGCGCGCGACCTTGCACCAATCTGGCTCATGCCAACGCCATGGCCATATCCATTACCTATGAAATCAAACTTCGGCGGAATTTCAATCGCCTGTGCTGGGGACGCACTAGAGATGAGTGCTGCAATCAGAAGTGCTAGAAAATTCTTAGACATCCTCATCAGAAGATGCGCTCTTTCGTACATGCATACACTCGCGATATGCAGCGATTACTTCTGCTGGATTTCCACGAGCCATCATCTTTCCCTTATCCAACCAGATGACTTCATTACAGATATCTTCAATTGTCGCTAAGGCGTGGCTCACCAAAATCAACGCACGATCTTCAGTCCGCAGTTCCTTGATTCGGTTCAGGCTCTTCTCTTTAAAGCGTGCATCTCCCGTACTGAGTGCTTCATCAATAATCAAAATATCTGGTTTTACAGTTGCCGCTACCGAAAATGCCAGTCTGGCATACATGCCTGAGGAGTAGGTGCGCATTGGAGAATCAATTGCCTCACCTAACTCAGAAAATGCTGCAATCTCTTCAAACTGGCTATCAATCTCTGCACGAGTCATGCCAGCAGCCAGACCTCCTAGATAGACGTTCTCGCGCCCTGTAAGAGATGCATTAAATCCAACTCCGAGGGCAAGCAAAGTACTTACAGATCCATAGACTTCAATTCGGCCTTGTGACGGAGGAATAATCCCTGAAATAACGCGCATAAGAGAGGATTTTCCAGCACCGTTTGAACCAATAATTCCCAACACTGTTCCATAATGAACATCAATGCTTACATCGTTAAGGGCATTCACGGTACGCGAGAACTTTCCACTTCTACCGAAACGTTTTACTCGTGCCTTGAGTGTTGGCTTTTTATCTACAGAAGTTGTGTATGTGAGGCCAACAGACTGCACAGACACTGCAATGCTGTTGCGCGGATGGGTGCTAGAGACGGACAGCGAAATCACGCTCCCTCGTCAAGAAAAAGTAAGTACCGACAACAAAAATAACTGTTGCCCAAGCAATACTAATAAGAATTGATGCCGAACTTGGGGCTTCGGCGTAGACCATAACTTGAGACCAAGCATCCAAGAGATAGAAAATTGGGTTTGCGATTTCGAGAGTGCGCATCTTCTCAGAGAGAGCCGAAGCCTCATAGAGGATCGGCGATAAGTAAATCAAGCTGCGGGTGATGTAAGGAAGAAGGCTTGCTATATCTCTGAAATACACATTGGTGCACGAGATTGAAATCGCCATTCCGAGACCCATGAATACACCGAGGAGGAAGATCGGAATCGCCCAGAGCATCTGCCATGAAAATGGAGCACCAACAATGGTGCGGATAGCAAAGAAAACGATGAGTGTTGGAATGAACTTAAAGATCGCAATTACAGAGGCAGAGATTGGCAACATAATCCGAGGAAACGCTGTATTCATAATCAATCGCTGACCCGAAGTAATCGACTTGACTCCACCGGTCAAACTATTTGCAATGAGGTAGAAGAAGAAGAGGCTAGATGTCAGATGTACATATCTATTGGCATCACCGTCTCCACCAATGATGTAAATAAGTAGGAAATAGACGCCGGAAAGCAAGAGCGGATTGAGGACCAGCCAGAGTTGGCCAAAGACTGATCCATAATTCTGTTCGCGTAATTCAGAGCGCGAGAACTCCGCAATAAAGTGACGACGCGACCAGAGCGAGCGCAGGTATTGACGCAGCGGGGGCAACCCAGCGCGAAATGGCTCATATACAGTCACAGGAGTACTCATATGAGTGAAGGTTACCGTAGAGAGTCTGGAACTAGCTTTCTTGGCGAGGTAAGGAAGCCAAGTCCCCACGAAAAGTGCATCGTTGGAAGTATAAATACGAGTGCTGGATAGTGAGCCAGATTCTTTGAGATGAAGAGCGGGGTGAGTGCAATAAATGTGATGTAGGTAGCAGCTGGGAGATAGAGAGATGGATCAAAGATGCTGCCCGCAAAAAGCGAAAGTACAGTTCCAACGAGTGCAAGTGGCGGTGCCAAATATCTGTAATTAATTGTTTCGGGATACTTCCGAGCAATTACACGACGCCATCTTCCATATTCAAAATATTGTTTTGCCAAAGCACGATAGTTAGATCGTGGGCGATAAGTCACATGAAGTCTGGGATCAAAATAAATCTTCCCGCCATTTTGTCGCAGTCTGTAATTGAGTTCCCAGTCCTGGGCGCGCACAAATCTCTCATCAAATCCACCTGCATCAACAACAGCTTGGCGAATAAATGCTCCAAGGTAGACAGTATCTACATATCCAGCTTTACCACCGGTATGAAATCTTGAGCCACCAACACCAAATGGACTACACATGGCCGCAGCAACTGCTGTTTCAAAGAAGGTAATTCCTTGCGCGCCCATCACTCCACCAACATTTACCGCGCCAGACTCTTTGAGAATCTCGACCACTAATTGGAGGTAGTTATTGGGTATCTCTGCGTGAGCATCAACTCGCACAACTACATCTTGTGTGGATGCACTAAGAGCAATATTGAGTCCAGCGGCCGTTCTACCGGAAGGATTATCGACAAGAATCACGCGCGAATCTTCTGCAGCTAGTGAACGCGCAAGATCATTTGTGGAATCACGGGAAGGGCCAAGTGCCAATATGACTTCAAACTCTCCCAGATAATTTTGAGAGAGAATGGCTCGTATCGAATCTTCTAAATGCGCTTGCTCATTAAGCACAGGCAAAATGACGCTAATGCCCGGTGAGGCAGGTAACGAGGCGTTCGGCGATGTCATAACACCTCTACGCTATCGTCCAAGTAGTCTTACGCCGTGAAATCAACACGAGCCATACGGATAATTACCTCACTCTCCGTCGCCATTGTGCTTGTTTCCTCCGTTTCCTCCTTTGGTCTCGGACAAGTCAGCAGCTCAATCGCTCGTATCGATGTCTTTAATTCAATTGACGATCGACCTGAGAAAACATCAAAGGCTGAGAACTATCTCCTTGTTGGTTCAGATACCCGAGAAGGACTAACCAAAGCGCAGATGCGTGAACTTCGCGTGGGTTCAACGGCTACCGCTGCTGGCGGACGCTCAGATACGATGCTGATAATTCATTTAAGTAAGGCACGCGACCGTGCCTATGTAATCTCACTTCCAAGAGATAGCTTGGTAACGATCCCGGAACATGTAAGTAGTAGAGATAAGAAGACAATGGTCTCTGCCCGTCTCGGAAAATTAAACTCAGCCTTCTCATACGGTGGCGCACCTCTGCTTATTGAAACGATCGAGCTTGCAACATCAATCAAGATTGACCATTACGTCGAGGTGAGCTTTGCAGGATTCGCAGGGATTGTTGATGCACTCGGTGGTGTCGAAGTTTGCACAAAGGTAGATATCGATGATCCAAAGAGCCACTTAGTTTTAAGTGCTGGAGTCCACACGCTCAACGGTATTGAATCGCTTAAGTATGTACGAACTCGAGACTTTGACGGTCGCGGGGATATTGGACGTATGGCAAGGCAGCAACAATTTATGAGTGCGGTGATGCGTAAGGCAACGAGTAGCGGGACGCTCTTGAATCCGTTTAAGTTGAAGAACTTCATTAACGCATCACTTGCAAGCGTTAAGTTAGATTCAGGTTTAGCGCCAGATGATTTGTTGACGCTAGCAAAGCAGATGAAGAACTTAACTTCCGGAAATGTCCGTACGTTGACGGTTCCGCTTTCAAATCCAAATGGGCGTTACGACGGGCTATCGGTTGTGATCTGGGATGAACTCTTGAGCGCCGATTTATGGACCCGAGTCAGAGATGATCTCCCTCTCGTTGATGAAGTGACCCCTACGCCCTCAGCATCTGCAAGTGCTTCAGCAAAACCAACGCCTGTAATCGTCGATAAATTCAAGACTCGCACCGCGGCTGAAAATCCATGCGGGGAGATTAAATAGTTCGTGCCTTAGACTCGCACCCATGACTTTGAAGCTTTCAGTAATCGGTTGTGGCTATCTTGGAGCTACCCACGCGGCGTGCATGTCCTCACTTGGATTTGAAGTCGTTGGAATTGATACCGATCAATCCAAGGTTGATTTACTTCAGAGTGGTCGCCTTCCATTCTACGAACCAGGACTCGACACACTTCTTGCTTCCGAGATGAAGACTGGACGACTTTCATTTACTACTGACTTCGCTGCTGCAGCAGATGCTGATGTTCACTTTATCTGTGTTGGAACACCACAAAGTAAAGATGGCTTGGCCGCTGATCTGACGTATGTGAAATCTTCTGTTGCCGCTATCGCGCCATTTCTCAAAGATGGGTCGCTAGTTGTAGGCAAATCAACGGTGCCAGTTGGAACTGCGCAGATGTTGCGAGAGCAATTAGCCAAAGATGCACCC
>JBILEX010000083.1:0-4623 GCA_044351895.1 Candidatus Planktophila sp. | reverse complement strand
GAAGAGGATTGGCATAGAGTTCTAAATATCAACGTAGTTGGTACATCTCGCGTGAGCGCTGCAGCAATCCCACTACTTCGTAAGAGCAAATCTCCTGCAATTGTTAATACATGTTCAATCGCTGCAACCGCTGGTATTCCAAAGCGTGCGGTATATAGCGCGAGCAAGGGAGCGATCATGTCTCTCACATTGGCTATGGCTGCCGATCACGTGAAGGAAGGAATTCGCGTGAACTGCGTCAACCCGGGCACAGCAGATACTCCGTGGGTGGCTCGATTGCTCTCCCAAGCACAGGATCCTGCCGCTGAGCGTGCAGCGCTTCAGGCTCGCCAGCCGATGGGCCGTCTCGTAAGCGCACAAGAGGTTGCATCTGCAATTGCTTACCTAGCAAGTCCCCGACAGGCTTCAACTACTGGCACAATTCTCGCAGTAGATGGCGGCATGCAAGGACTTCGACTTCCGAAGTAAGCACTTGCTCCACATGTAGTCGAGAGGTTGGTCTGACTGTGGCAACAAAGAAGACCACTGCCCGCGCAACTAAGCGCACTCCCCGTAGATCTGTTTTGTCCGATGAAATTTACGACATGATCAAGGCGATGATTTTTAATCATGAAATCGAACCTGGATCTCGAGTGAATATTGATTCACTCTCAGTCCAACTTGAAGTTTCACAGACACCGGTACGAGAAGCGCTAGCCCGACTTGAATCAGATGGTCTCATTGCTAAAGAACCACTAAAGGGTTACAAGGCGACGGAACTTCTCTCAATTAAAGAACTCAACGACCTCTTCCAGTTTAGATTATTGATAGAGCCTTGGGCGGCTGAACAAGCAGCAAAGATTATTGATAACACTGGTAAGACCGCGATCAAGGCTGAGATGCAGAGTGCCAAGACTGCTCTGAAGTTTGCTGGCGATGGACAGTTCCAAGCTCTGACTGAACATGATTCTCGCTTCCACACTCTTGTCGCAAGCATCTCGGGAAACAACACCGTGGCAGAATTCTATGAACGTACCCACTGCCACCTTCATTTATTCCGCCTATACATGGCCAATAAACTCCACTTAATCGACGGTGAATCACGAGCTGAGTTTGTACAGGATTTATTTGAGCAGTATTACCAGAGCGGCTCTGGACAACTTGCGATCAAAGAACATGATGCGATTGCCAAGGCGATCCTTGATCAAAATCCAAAGGCTGCAAAAGCGGCGATGCATGCTCACATTGAGTCATCGTTGAAGAGGTTTTCACCTGCTGCTGCTGCTGCTCGAAATTAAATTCCTGAAAGTCCTTGCAATTCGCTATCTCCTGATCTAGATTATCCTATAGGATTTTTAGAGATAAGGGTGAGCGATGCTTTCAAAGATAAAGAGTATTGAGATTCGTGCATGCCGCGGCGGCGATGAACTTGAATCACTCGACACAGTTGCTGCAGTAAAGCTTCCGGGTGGATCTCGTCCCGACTTCACCGTTGTGACCATCACTACCGAAGATGGCATACAGGGAACTTCATTTGGTTTTGGCGCACAGGATGCAAAGGCTGCTGCTGCCACTATGTCACAGGTAAAGCCATTCTTTATCGGCCGTAGCGCACACGATTCTGCAAAGAATATGAAGGATTTCGAACTCTACGATCGTCGTTGGAACCACGTACCGATCTATTCGTACGCTCCCTTTGATAATGCATGCTGGGACATCGTCGGAAAGATGGCTCATCTTCCCGTCTATAAAATTCTCGGTGCAGCACGCGAGAAAGTTCCGCTATACGTCTCTTCCATGTTCTTGGACGGTCCTGAGGATTACGCACGACAAGCACTTGAAGTAAAAGCAAAAGGCTACAAAGGTTACAAGTTGCACCCACCAGGGGGCCTAGATCTTGATATCGCTTGCTATCGCGCAGTGCGTGCAGCTGTCGGTGATGACTTCACTCTCATGGCAGATCCAGTGATTATGGCTTCGTACGAAGAAGCGCTGAAGGCTGGTCGCGAACTTGAGCGCCTTGGATATAAGTGGCTAGAAGAGCCTCTTCTTGATGTCAATCTCAATGGACTCAAAAAACTCCGGGAGAAGTTAGATATTCCTATCTGCGGCACGGAAGTTATCGCCGGTAATCAATACAGCGTTGCTCACTGCATTACAGAAGGCATCGTGGATATTGTCCGCACCGATGTCTCTTGGCGAGCAGGTATAACCGCCGTAATGAAGACCGCTCACTTGGCTGAGGCCCATGGTGTGCAGTGTGAACTCCACACCACGATCTATCACGGCCTTGAGCAGGTTCAGCTGCATCCATCACTTGCAATTAGCAACTGTGAATTCTTTGAAACGCTATATCCATTCGATGATTTCCAGTTTGGAACAAAAACACAGCTCAACATTGTCGATGGTTATGTGATGGCACCGGTTGGTGAAGGTCTTTGTATCGAATACGACTGGGATTTCATCGACAAGCATACGGTTGCAGTTCTTTAACGTTTCCCGAAAATTACTGAGCAACGATATGAAATAGCGGTTGGCCGGATGCATATCTGGCCAATTGCTCTTCTACCAACTTTCGCCCACGTGGAGTAAAAGCTTCGCTATCTCCCCCAACGTGTGGCGTGATGATGACATTACGCGCCTTCCATAGCGGATGATCTGATGGGAGTGGTTCTGGATCTGTCACATCAAGACCCGCAGTAATTCGCCCTGAGTTAAGTTCTGCAATCAACGCTTCGGTATCGACGACAGCACCGCGTGCGACATTGATAAGGGCTGCGCCATCTTTCATCGTAGCAAGTCGTTGGGCGTTCATCAGGTGATGAGTTTGATCAGTAAGCGGAACAATCAAGATGATCACATCAAAGGTAGGCAGCAATCGATCAAAGTGATCGAAAGTTAGCGCTCCATCTTTACCTGATCGAGAGAAAGATGTAACGGTTACCTCAAAATTGGAGAGCATCTTGGCGATCATCTTGCCAATATTTCCGTGTCCTACAATTGCAACATTGGAATCGGAGAGAGATGGCTTACGGACATGTGCCCAGCGCTGCGCAGCTTGATCTATTGCAAAGTCAGCAAAGCCACGGCGAGACGTGATTGCTAGCGCAACAGCGAGTTCAGCAGTCGATGCATCGTGTACCCCAGCGGCGTTACAAAGAGTTACACCCTCTGGGCGAATCTTCAGGACATCATCAACGCCAGCATTCGGCGATTGAATAACTTTCAACCCCTTCATATCTGGAATCATCGCAATTGCGGCCGGTCCACCCATGTAGCGCGGAACGTAAAATTCAACCTTATCGAGATCTCCCGCAGCAGGAGCGATTCCATCAGTAGGCAGATGTGTGACACCTGCAGGCAGCTTGAGATCTGGCCACTGCGTCCAGACCATTGTCATTGATTACGACCAGTAATGATTGGATCCCAATCGGCGCGAGAAGAATACGGAGTCTCATAGGTTGGTTTATTCACATAACGCGAATAAGTGAAGTTAAGTGTTGCACCTGCTCCTGCGGCCAAGTCCAACGTCAACCACTCGGAATTAACATCGTGCGTTGAGGTTGAGCCATCTTCACCAGTGATCGTGACCTTATCGAATCTGTTCTCGCCAAAGCTACCAGCCTGCAGTATCAGTGTACGAGATTCGTTCTTATTCAAGTTTGCAACGACAACGCGAAGGGCATCTGCTGAAACTTGATCGACCATAGCGCTGACATCTTCTGGCAATCCCGGACGTGACTTCTCGCCATCAAAGTAGCGCACCTTGCCATGCTGCAAGCCGCCGTGAGAGATATGCATTGGTGCACCAAAGAGCATCTGCGCAAGTCCTTCAAAGTAGACAGGATTAAATTCTTGCCATGCGTGGATGTTGTATCCAGGAACGCGTAGATCAAGTCCTACAACAACATCTGCTGTTGCAGGATCGTAGGTATCCCAATTACGAGGATTACCGGTATTCGAACGCATCTTATGTAATTGAATCTCTATCAACTCAAGGTTGGCCTTGAGAATCTCCACCGGATAATTTGGCAAATGTCCATGTACAAATTGGAACCATGGCAACGTGTTTGCGATGTAATGCTTTGTATCCCGCCCTGTTCCCTTCTCTCCGCCGGATACTCCTGGGATATAAACAGCATCCCAATTGTTATCACGAGGTAGAGCCATGATGCGATCGAGATCTTCTTGGGCCATAGATGTAGTCCAGATATAGATCATGTGGCGCGCAGATGGCAGTCGATAATCAGCCCACCCTGCATCAAAGTGGCGATGTGGAACTTTAGTAACGCCATCCTCTTCTTTTCGCAGTGACCAAATCAGGTCAAATTGTGAACGTGGCAGATCGAGATAGCTGTAATCACCAGTCATCAACACAGCGTTCATCGCCGCATTAGTAATTGGCTCCATGATGGTCATAAAGCCATGTGGCCAGCGCCATCCGTAGTAACCACCCCACCACTTTCCATCGTTGAATTCACCGATCTCACCTGATGTGCCGATGTTGTCCGGCATGATGCCACCATTGCGATCGCGACGCTCCATCCATGCCTTGATGTAATCGATTGCGATCTGCTTTGTCTTCTCATCATGTGAATACATATATGCATGAGTAAGAAGAGAAGTTGAATTCAGATTTAGTGG
>JBILEX010000081.1:0-4646 GCA_044351895.1 Candidatus Planktophila sp. | reverse complement strand
ATCGCATGACGTATGACTGTGCCGCAGCGGTAAGTGGTGTGATCTCAAATGACACTGGATTGCCTAAAGAAGTTTCCATGATGCTCGGCGTTGGTTTGATTGGATATGCACAAGTAACAGCCCGCCATTGGCTTGATCGCGACAGCAAATTAACCCGTCAACAAGCAGTCGATCTTGTAGAAAACTTAATGTGGCGCGGAATTTCGGGATTTCCCCGCACCGAATAGCACCGAATAGCACCGAATAGCAGTAGGCCACCTTTACATCTAGGATGAGCCCATGAGTACAAAGAAATCAGAGGGCGCTCAGGCAGCTCTCATCAGAATTGCTATCGCAGATATTTCAAGTGAACTAGCTTTCGAGTGCGAGTTAAGCCCAGCTGAGATCAAGAAGGCTGTTGCTCAATCTCTGGCGGATAACGCTCCCCTGATCCTTACCGATGTACGCGGTCACGAAATCATCGTGCCTGCTGCGCGTATTGGTTATGTCGAGATTGGCCAACCGACCGAACGTCGTGTCGGTTTTGGCGCGCTGTAAGTGACCCTGACATTCGCAGACCTTCCACTTCGTAAAGAGACGATCGCAGCTCTCAACGAACATGGCTACACCGCACCATTTCCCATTCAGGAGCAGGTTCTCTCCATCGCACTTGCAGATGGAGATGTCATCGGACAGGCAAAGACCGGAACTGGAAAGACCCTCGCATTTGGAATTCCTCTCGTTGATCGCGTAATCGCACCCGCCGATGAAGAGTGGAAGAGTTTTGAATATCAAGATTCACCTCAAGTTTTAGTTGTTGTTCCCACTCGCGAACTCTGCGTGCAGGTAACAAAGGATCTTGAAGAGATTACCCAGAGCAGAAAGATTAGAGTTCTTGCTGTTTATGGTGGACGCGCCTTTGAGCCACAGATTGAAGCGTTACAAAAAGGCGTTGAAATCATCGTAGGAACTCCCGGTCGTTTACTCGATCTCTATCGTCAAGGTCAGGTCAAACTTGCTAGCGTCACCCGAGTCGTACTTGATGAGGCTGATGAGATGCTTGATCTTGGATTTCTCCCCGATGTAGAGAAAATTTTTGCAAGCACGCCAAATCGCACCCAGACCATGCTTTTCTCAGCAACAATGCCAGGAGACATCATCGCTCTGGCTCGCAAGTTTATGAACCAGCCAGTGCATATTCGGACACAGGATTCTCAAGACGAAGGCAATGTTGTTTCACGAATTGAACAACATGTTGTGCGAGCACATGCCATGGATAAGATCGAAATGCTTGCTCGTATTTTGCAGGCCGAAGGTCGCGGCCCAACTATTGTTTTCTGTCGCACCAAGAGAGCGTGCCAAAAAACTTCAGATGATTTGATTGAACGTGGCTTCCGCGCAGCAACTCTGCATGGAGATATGGGACAAGCTGCACGTGAAAAGGCGCTCAATGATTTCAAGGGTGGAAAATCTGATGTTCTGATTGCTACCGATGTCGCCGCTCGTGGAATTGATATCGATGGCATTACTCACGTTATTAACTATCAATGTCCAGAAGATGAGAAGACATACGTTCACCGCATTGGTCGTACAGCACGTGCGGGGGCGCATGGAATTTCTCTCACCTTCGTTGATTGGGATGATCTCGCGCGTTGGAAGATGATTGATATGGCGCTCAAACTTGGATTACCTGAGCCGGTTGAGACTTATTCGTCATCTGAACATCTCTACGAGATTATGAAGATTCCTGCTGGATCAACTGGTCGCATGGATAAGCCTCGTAAGGCTGCACCTGTTCGTGAAAAGAGCGAGAAGAGTGAGACCGCTGCTCCTGCACGACAAAAACGCGAGCGAGTACGTACTAAGAAGTTTTCTTCTTAATCCAATCCGAGTACTTCAAGCACGCTATACGCGCACTCTCTGAGTTGGCCGGCAACCGTTGAGTTCTTGGCATGGGTTAGAACGCTCGACGTTGTCTGTGCAGCCGCTTCGATCTCCTTGGCAACGCTGCAGGCCCCATCTAACTGTTCCCATTGCGAGAAGGCTTTAATTGGCTTTGAGTGATCGCCGATAGACAAAAGTTTGAGGGGCGTCTCTGCAGTCAGCTTAGAAATCTGTGTAACTCCACGGAGGTGATGCAGAGTGTTGGAATATGGAGCGATTACTAAATCGGCAACGTCAAGGGCCGCCTTCAGACTGGCATTGATGTCGCTGGGAGTATCGATGATCACTACGTCATAACTCTTAGGCAATTTCGTAATTAGTGCGTTTAGTTCCTGCCCAGTAAAACCATTTCCTACGCGAGAGTCAGCGGCAATAAAATCAAAGCGCTCCTCGTGCGAATCTAAATCTTCACTTCGAATTGAAGTGCCCGTTAAAAAGTCAGCCAAAGTCAACCTTGTCTCTTCGCGTCCTACGCGAAAAGTTAGAGATGCTTTTGGATCACAGTCAATCAGCAGTGTCTTTTTTCCAAATTCAACGGTTGCCACGGCAAGTGCATGAGCAACTGTTGTCTTGGCGCTGCCTCCCGCAGTATTTGCAACTACAACGATCTTGGCACTCATACGGTCACCGATTGATTCTGCCAACGCCTTACACCTTCATGAAATATTGGCGGCGCGATAAAGATTGATGGAATGAGCGAGAGAGATTTACGAGTCGCAAGAAGCGAGAGGTTTGTTGCCAATTCTTGTGCAGGTAGCGTGGGCCATCCGTAAAGGTCACGAGCCCAACGCGGCAAACTCGCAGCAGCAAGTGAACTCAGTGCAGCCCATGCGGGAGCTGCCGGAGTGGCAAAGCGAACAACAGTTGGAAGCGGTGGCAGGGTAAGAAAGATGGCAGCACGTTTAGCATCATCAGTTGCAGCAAGTTCTGGCGCAATGGTTTTGAAATACTCTTTCAGCTGAACGAGCGTTGTTGGAACATCACTGCGCGGAATTCCTACAAGTTCTGCAAAATCAACCATTTCAGAGATGTATAAGTCTTTATCTTCAGCGCTGAGATTCATTCCGGAACGAAAGGCAACATCGAGAAATGAGTCGACCATCGCCATATGAACCCAGAGCAGTTCGTGAGGATTATCTAAACCAAGCTTTGTATGCACTCTGCGAACACGAGAAGTAAGTTCGAGCGCTTGTTCTGTACTGCCAAAGGTGAGAGTGGTTACGTAGTCACCGGTTCTTTGCAACCTTCCCCACGCATCTTCACGAAAATTCGAGTGTGTGGCGACACCTGCCATTGCGACAGGATGGAGTGCTTGTTGAAAAAGTGCTCGGACTCCCCCGACAAGCATGGAAGGATCGCTATGGACTTTCCAGACAACGCTCTCAGGGCTGTAAATACCGCGTGGATCGTAGGACATAAATCTAGGCCGAGAGGATCTTGATTGCATCGGCAAGCATTTGAACGGCGATAGCTGCTAGTAAGAGTCCGGCAATTCGAGCTACTAGCGTGACGCCAGAATCTTTAATGACGCTGAGAATTTTGGTCGATGCCATAAGTGCAAGGGCGATAATGAGATGAACCGCAACGACGGCAGCAGTTAATCCCACGGCATATGCTGTGGAATCAACCTGCTTCACAAAGATCATCGTTGCGACAATTGCACCAGGTCCCGCAAGCAATGGAGTTCCTAGCGGAACGAGGGCGACATTTTTATTTCTCGAAGCGTCAATCTCTTCAATTCTGCCGGTTAGCAACTGAAGTGAAACGTAAAGAAGAAGGAGTCCTCCTGCAGCTTGCAAGGCCTCCATTGAAACTTTCATGTAATCAAGAACAAATTGTCCAAAGAGAGCAAATGTTGTGATTACGACAAGTGAGATTAATGCAGCTTGCCATGCCAAGCGAATCCGCTCTTTTGGAGATTTATCTGAGACTAGGGCTAAAAACACTGGAGTCGCACCTGGCGGATCCATGATTACCAACAGAGTTACAAATGATTGCACCGCAAATGTCAGTGCACTTACTTCAACTAGATTCATTCTGTAACTACCCTTCGAGCATCAGCCATTGATTCAAGGCGAGCCCATTCTGCAGGATCTGTATGGTTTTCGCCTATTGAGTTGAGCTTTCCGGTGCCGTGATAATCACTAGCCCCAGTAACAACGAGTCCTAAATCACGTGCTAAACCTCGCAACTCTTCGCGTTCTGCGAAAGAGTGATCACGATGATCAACTTCAACGCCGTTGAGTCCTGCCTCGATAAGTGAAGGAAAACTCATTGCAGAAAGTGTCTGACCACGCCGAGTAGCAAATGGATGTGCAATCACTGCAACTCCCCCAGCTTGTCTAATTACTCTTATGGCATCTTCGGGCGTTGGTGCAATATGCGTTACATAATATTTTGAACCGTTATGTAAGAGATTTGCGAATGCTTCATCGCGACTTGCGATATGACCTTTTGCAACGAGAGCATCAGCCAAGTGTGGTCGCCCTAAGGTTGCGCCTTCAGGCATCGCAGCAAATACTTCCTCAAGAGATATATCTATCCCATCTGCAGTTAACAATTCAGTCATACGTCGCATGCGTGGCAGACGTGAATCACGAGATTCTTCAAGCATCGTCTGCATCGCAGCATTTTCACCATCGAAGAGCAGTCCTAACATGTGCACCGCAACATCATCTTCAGTCAGACAGGAAATTTCAGCACCAAGAACAAGAGCGAGATTG
>JBILEX010000080.1:0-4653 GCA_044351895.1 Candidatus Planktophila sp. | reverse complement strand
TCGATTAACTAGCCACGATCCAAGCATCACAAGTGGTAGACCAATTCCAATACCCACGGTAATTGGCTCACTCAAGATGAGTACTCCCAAGACAACAGCAACGGCTGTATTCCAATATGTCACAAGGGATGCGCGCGTAGGACCAATATCTGCAATGAGTGTGAAGAAGAAGGCAAATGCGATACCGGTTGAGAAGATTCCAAGAGCGATAACAGAGTAAGTGGCTTCGGGTGAGACAGTGTGATCTGGCCAGAGCGCGATAGTAAAGGGAAGATAGAAGATTGCAGTGAGAGCCATCGCGACACCATTAATCGCTATTCCAGAGACGTCAGGCAGCTTGTTTCGAATCATGATAATCGCATAGGCGTATGCAATTGCTGCAACGATCACCATTAAAATGGATAGCGGATCCGATGATCCGGTCAAAGTTTCGATGCCGACAATTAGAACAACGCCGACAAATCCAATACCAATGCCGAGTAAGCGATTTGCCTTGAGCGCATCGACATCACCTTGGAAGTAGGTGATTATGTTTGACCAGATAGGAACAGATGCGATGAGCAATCCAGCAAGTCCGGAAGAAATCTTCTGCTCAGCAGTTCCAATAAGAATCCACGGAATTACCATTTCAAGGAGTGCGTAGAAAGCTACATACTTAATGCCACGAAAGGCGTCAAAGATTGATCTATCTTTAATCGCCAAGGGAATCAAAATGGCTGCCCCAATCAGAACACGACCAAAGACGACTATTGCTGGTGCGTAGCCAGTCTCTTCATCGACTGCCACTTTAATAAAGAGATAAGGAATGCCCCATAGAAGACCAACGAGTGCAAAGATCAGCGTGCTTTTACGTGACATATCGATGCAATCCTTTGGGTAGACGCTGCGTTACTTAAGGACGCTGCGATAGAGGGCAATTGTAGCCGCGGCGACTGCATCCCAGCCAAATTCACTGATTGCCCGCGCGCGACCCGCAATTCCAAATTTCTTTAGCCTTTCAGGATCGCTCATCATTTCGTTTATTCCTGTCGAAATATTGCTCTCAAAGATAGCGCTCTCAGTTGTGTAATCAACGAGCATTCCTGTTACTCCATCGGCAACTACTTCTGGAATCCCACCCACGCGTGAAGCAAGCACTGCAGTTTGGCAGGCCATCGCTTCGAGGTTAACAATTCCCAGTGGTTCATAGATAGAAGGACACAGGAATAGATCTGCACCCGTGAGTAGTGGAATGAGTTGAGATTTTGGAAGCATCTCTTTGATCCACCAAATGTTTTTTCGCGTTTTCTGCAGTTCAGACACAAGCTCTTCAAACTCTGCACCAATTCCCGCCTCATCTGCGCTGCCAGCACATAAGACAAGGCCGTACTCATCTGGAACTTGTGACCAGGCGCGAAGAAGATGAGCTAAACCTTTTTGGCGAGTAATGCGACCAACAAAAATTGCATAGCGGCCGCTGATTCCAAAACTCTGCGCAACAGTTGGGTCATCTATCGGTGACCACTCTTGGGTGTCGACACCATTTCTAATGGTGACGACTTTCTTAGGATCGATATCAGGATATGAAGAAAGAACATCGGCACGCATTCCATCACTGACCGCAATGATTGCGGCTGCACCTTCATAGGCAGTCTTTTCTGCCCATGATGAAATCGCATAACCGCCGCCGAGTTGTTCAGCCTTCCAAGGGCGCAGAGGTTCAAGAGAGTGCGCACTTATGACGTGTGGCATTGCGTACAAGAGCGATGCCGTATGACCAGCCATGTTGGCATACCAGGTGTGTGAATGAACAACATCAACTTCGCCTAAATGGTGAGCAATCAACATATCTGTGGCAAGTGCTTGTAGCGCAGGGTTGGCAGATGCGAACTCAGGTGGTGTTTCATAACCAAAAGCTCCATCGTTACGCGCTCCACCAAAGCAATGAACATCAACCTTTATTCCAGAAACAGCACGAAGCGCTGCGCTGAGTTGAACTACATGGACTCCAGCGCCGCCGTAGACAGCAGGTGGCCATTCTTTAGTGACCATCCCGATACGCATCTGGCTCCTTCGAATCGCTATAGGTTAAATCTAGTGACAAGGGTATCGTTTACCCATGGCGCGCTTTGAAACACCACTCGGGATTGTTCTTGCAGGCGGTGAAGGCAAGCGCCTTATGCCACTTACAGCTGATCGAGCAAAGCCTGCGGTCCCATTCGGTGGTTCATATCGCCTCGTTGATTTTGTTCTCTCCAATCTTGTGAACGCTGAAATGCGACGTATTGCTGTACTTACTCAGTACAAATCTCACTCACTTGACCGTCACATCACAACAACGTGGCGTATGTCGACCTTGTTAAACAATTACATCACTCCCGTACCTGCTCAACAGCGCCTTGGTCCACGTTGGTATACAGGTTCTGCTGATGCAATCTTGCAAAACTTCAATCTGATTCAGGATGAGAATCCAAAGCATGTATTGGTATTCGGTGCAGACCACGTCTATCGCATGGATCCCAGCCAAATGTTTGATGCTCACTTAAGTACGGGTGCGGGTGTGACCATTGCAGCAATTCGTATGCCACGATCAGAGGCTCACGAGTTCGGTGTGATTGAACTTGCAGAAGATGGCATCACAATAAAAGCATTCCATGAGAAGCCATCTGATCCACCTGCAATGCCGGGCCATCCAGATCTCTCACTTGTCTCGATGGGTAACTACATCTTTAAACGTGATGTGATGGAAGAAGCTCTCATCCTAGATTCAGAAGATGTAGAGAGTCGTCACGACATTGGCGGAAACATAATTCCGATGCTCACAAAAAATGGTGAGGCGAAGGTCTACGACTTTGCTCATAACGAAGTGCCTGGTGCAACCGATCGTGATCGTGGCTACTGGCGCGATGTAGGTTCTATCGATGCCTATTACGACGCCCATATGGATTTAGTCTCTATTCACCCAATTTTCAATCTCTACAACCGTGAGTGGCCGCTACTGACTAATCCACCTTCACTTCCTCCTGCAAAATTTAGCGAATCCGGAATTGCGCAAGATTCGATTGTGGGTGCGGGTTCAATCATCTCTGGCGGTCACGTCAATCGCACTGTTACTTCCTACGATGTACATGTAGGAAAGGGCGCTTTTGTTGATAGCTCAGTGCTGATGCCCGGAGTTAAAATCGGTGCTGGTGCGGTGATTCGCCACGCAATTCTTGATAAGAGCGTTGTCGTCGATCCTGGCGCGCAAATTGGCGTAGATCTTGAACGCGATAAGGCTCGCTTTACAATTTCAGATGGTGGCGTCGTTGTTGTTGGTAAAGGTATTCGAGTTACCAGTTAATTGTTGCATCACGTAGCGTTCGATACTTCTCTAAAACTTCTGGAGTAGCAACAGCTTCTATGTGAGTTGCTTTTCCTAAATCCCAGACAGGTGGAGTGCTTCCGCCAAGTAGAGCCCATGCCGCCTGCTTTGCTGCACCATCGGCAACATATTCACCTGCTGGCGGAATCAATACAGGGCGTCCAAAGAGAGCGGAAGCAATCTGACCTACTGCAGGATTTTTAGCAGCGCCTCCGATAATGAGTACACGTTTAATTTCTACGCCGAGAGTTTCAAGTGCGGCAACCGCATCTGCCAATCCCGACAACATTCCTTCAATCATTGCGCGAGCAATATCTGCAGGGTTTGAGTTTGCAATATTCATTCCAGAGAAGACGCCGGTGGCATCTGGACGGTTAGGCGTGCGTTCTCCTTCGAAGTAAGGAAGAAGAGTTAAACCGTGTGCACCGGGGATAGATGAGAGCGCGAGGGCTCCGACCTCATCATGTGTTTTGCCAAGAATTGTTGTTGCGGCATCAAAGATGCGAGCAGCATTTAGTGTGCAGACAAGTGGCAGGAAGCGACCTGAAGCATCGGCAAATCCTGCAACCGCTCCGCTTGAGTCATGCGTGGATGTTGTCGATACCGCAAAGGCTGTTCCGCTGGTTCCGAGTGAGATAACGACATCACCTGGTTCCGCCTGAACACCCAGAGCTGCTGCTGCATTATCACCAGCGCCTGCAGCGATTGGAATTCCTGCAGAGGTAGTGCCACCAAATGTTGATGGAGCAATAATTGTTGGAAGAAGAATCTCGCGATCTGAAAGAAGTGCTTTGCTCAAGATATCCCTGCGATAGGTTGAACTCTTTGGATCAAAATAGCCCGTGCCCGAAGCGTCACTTCTATCGGTAAATAGTTTTGAAAAATCTTTGCCACCCTGTAGTTGCCAAGAGAGCCAATCGTGGGGGAGCGCGATCGAATGAACACGATCAGCGTTCTGCTTCTCATTCTCTGCTAGCCATCGAACTTTAGAGGCTGTAAACGATGCAACGAGTACCGAACCGACTGCATCTGCGATTGCCCGGTTGCCACCCATTTCAGAATTCAGTGACTCTGCCTGCACAGCAGAACGTGTGTCATTCCATAAAAGTGCGGGGCGAATTACTTCACCAGATTCATCCAAGACCACCATGCCATGTTGCTGTCCGCCCACAGAGATTGCAGCAACATCATCAAGGCCACCTGCCTGCGCAATTGCAACATCGAGAGCGTTTTTCCAATGGATGGGATCTACTTCAGTTCCATCGGGATGTGGTGCGCGTCCCTCGCGTACTAACTCGCCAGTATCTGCA